>NZ_JBOBDO010000007.1:0-237371 GCF_050586665.1 Pseudomonas sp. ES4
GCACCGCTTTCGACCGAGAAGATCGAACCGTCAAAAGCGCCAAACAACCCTGCTCTTTCAACTCCTTCTGGGCTTCGATGACCTGAAGCAACTCGCTGTCGAAAACCGCATAACTCATTGTTTACCAAGGAGTTTTCCGTTTCGACTGCACCGGAAGTGGGGCGAATTATAGACTTCCAGGATCTGCCGTCAACCATTAATTACACTTTTCTATTAAGCATTTGGCTGGGTGCCACTCAACACCGCTATTACGGGAAAGTGCACCGGAGCGGTCGGGCTATCTCAGTTACCGCATATTGTCAGCTGACGACGTCTCTTCATCCGCCTCTGGCATGTTTCTCTCGGCCGGATCTCTCCAATCTTCAGGACGTTCGTCCTTTGGCCTTTTTAAAGGATCGGGCTGGCCTGGATCATCAGGACGCTGCGGCTCCTCGGAACCTGGCTCAGGCTTGGACGGAACAGAACCTTGTGTTCGATCTTCAAAACTCGAATCAATGGACATACCCACCTCGCAATTGAGGTCCAGCTTTTCTGGGCCGTACACATTTGAATTCTGCGTTAGCGCGGGGTGCAGTCCAGTTGATGAACGGGCTTGAAAAACCGGCGCTTGGGCCAGGTTCATGAACGACACGCAAGCGTCAAGGCTCTGGATGCTCGCTCGACACTGAGTTGGTGGCATCCACATCGGCCATTTCTTCATCGACAGGCGCTTCGTCGTCTGGAGGCAGCGGAACCTCAGGTTCTTTCTCGTTGGAATCATGTCCTGTTTCGTTATCAGTGCCGCCCGTTACGCCCTGCTGAGATTTATTTCCAGGAGCATTCTCATCAATGTCCATGCTGGCTCTCCGTTCTGATACACGGGAAGTCCGTGCTTGTATTTGAGAGATGACAACGTATTGGCAAGTGCCAAGCATTGGACGAACGGACAAACAAAAAAAGGCGCAATGGCTGCTGTCGCCCCTCTCAGGACACCGCGCGACATTTATAGAAGAAAAGATCGCTCTACACCGAATGCTTGGGCAGCCAGATAGAAATCAAGGCCGCGAGCAGCACGAAAGCGCTCGATATCCATAAGCAGGCCTCCAATCCATGCAGCTGGTACACCCAGCCTGAGAGCACCGTGCCGATAAGACGGCCCATGGCGTTGGACATGTAGTAAAAGCCCACGTCCAGCGATACCCCTTCTTCCTTGGCATAGGACACGATCAGGTAGCTGTGCAGCGACGAATTCACCGCGAACAGCGCTCCAAAAACCATCAATCCACCCAACAGCACCACCTGTTGCGACGGCCCAGCATTCAACCCCAGCGCAATGGCCGCAGGTAGTCCTGCCAAGGCAAGTGCCCATAGAAATGCCGCACGACCATCCGGTACGTGCCCACGTTTCTTGCCGGTAATGTTCGGAGCGAAGGACTGCACAATGCCGTAACCGATCACCCAAGCTGCGAGGAAACCGCCAACCTTCCAGAAGTCCCAGCCGAAAACACTGCTCAGGTAAACCGGCAAGGCCACCACAAACCAGACGTCGCGGGCACCGAACAGGAACATCCGCGCTGCTGAGAGGATATTGATCGCCCGGCTCTTGGACAGGATGTCGCGAAACCTGGGCTTGACTTTGGCCTTGCCCAAGTCCTTCTTCAACAGGATCAGGCTGCTGATCCAGATCAGCGTCAGGACGCTGGCCATAGTCAGCAACGCACCTTTAAAACCAATCAGCGCCAGCAAGGCTCCGCCGAGAAAGAAACCGATGCCCTTGAGTGCGTTCTTCGAGCCGGTGAGGATCGCCACCCACTGGTAGAGCTTGCCCTGCTGCCCATCGGGGACCAGGAGTTTGATAGAGCTTTTGGCACTCATCTTGTTCAGGTCTTTGGCAATTCCCGACAGTGCCTGAGCGCCCATCACCCAGGGAATGGTCAGCCAAGCCACCGGAACGGTCAGCATCAGCAGCGCCGCGACCTGAATGCCCAGCCCGATGTTCATGGTTCGGTTCAACCCCAGACGGGCGCCGAGGTAGCCACCCACAAGGTTGGTGATAACGCCAAAGAGTTCGTAGAACAGAAACAACGCCGCGATTTGCAGTGGGCTATAGCCCAACGCGTGAAAGTGCAGCACCACCAACATGCGCAATGCGCCGTCGGTGAGCGTAAAAGCCCAATAGTTGCCCGTAACGAGCAGGTACTGCCGCACTTCCGGAGCGAGGGCTGACAACGCTTTCATGACCGCTCCTTAGACTGCCAGACCGACCATTTTGGCCAGTTCGACGGTGCGATTGGCATAACCCCATTCGTTGTCATACCAGGCATAGAGTTTGACCTGGGTGCCATTGATGACCATGGTCGACAACGCATCGATGATCGATGAACGCGGGTCAGTACGGTAGTCGATGGACACCAATGGACGCTCCTCGAAACCGAGAATGTCTTTCAGCTCGTTCTCGGAAGCGTCTTTGAGGAACTGATTTACCTCTTCGACAGTGGTGGCTCGCTCGACTTCAAAGACACAGTCAGTCAGCGAAGCGTTGGCCAGCGGTACGCGTACGGCGTGACCATTGAGGCGCCCACGCAGCTCCGGAAAGATTTCGGCAATAGCGGTGGCCGAACCCGTGCTGGTTGGGATCAGACTCATACCGGAGGCACGCGCACGACGCAGATCCTTGTGCGGCTGATCGAGGATGCTCTGGGTGTTGGTCAGGTCATGGATGGTGGTGATCGAGCCGTGGCGAATGCCCAGCTTTTCGTGGATCACTTTTACCACTGGCGCCAGGCAGTTGGTGGTGCACGAAGCGGCCGTGACGATGCGATGTTCATCCGGTTTGAACAGCTGATGGTTGACGCCCATGACGACGTTCAACGCGCCTTTTTCCTTTACTGGAGCGCAGACCACCACACGCTTGACGCCCTGATCCAGGTAGGCCTGCAACACCGCCACGGTTTTCATCTTGCCGCTGGCCTCGATCACCAGATCGCAACCCGACCAGTCGGTGTCGGCAATGGCTTTGTTCGCCGTTACTTTGATCCGTTTACTATCGATGACGACGCTATCGCCTTCGGCGCTGGCTTCGTTGTGCCAACGACCATGCACCGAGTCGAAGTTGATCAGGTGCGCATGGGTTATCGCATCGCCTGCCGGATCGTTGATCTGCACGAACTCGAATTCCGGCCAGTTCCAGGCAGCTCGCAGGGCTAGGCGACCGATCCGACCAAAGCCATTGATTCCAACTTTGATGGTCATATTGTTGTGCTCCGTATCTGTAGTCAGTGAGAGTTCGACTGGGTGTCGAACTGGCCGATGAATTGCCTGAGACGCGGATGGTGCTGCGCCCATGCGGTTTTGAATGCTTCACCGGGAGCTTGATCGTCTTCTACCGGCAGGTGAAACCACTTCAACGATCTAGCTTTTACAGCAGGCGAGTGCCCGCTCAGGACGGTCGCCCATTTCATCAAGGCGTTTGGCGTCAGGGCTCAACCAACGCTTATTGCTTTCGAGCACAGTGGTCAGCACTTGATGGACCCAATCAGGAAGATTCGGGTGCAGTCGGTAATACACCCATTGGCCTTGCCGACGGTCCGACAGCAAACCGCAATTACGCAGCTGTGCCAGGTGTCTGGAGACTTTTGGCTGACTTTCATTCAACGCACAGGTCAGCTCACAAACACAAAGCTCTCCTTCACGAGTGATGAGCATCATGGTGCGCACCCGAGTGTCGTCAGCCAGGCATTTGAAAACAGTGGTCGGTGTCAGATGGTCAGCCATATCGTTTCTCAGTGTTTGTTTTTGACCTGGACGAACATCTTGATGCGCTCATGAATTTCGTGAAGGGTGTGACGGAAGGCGGATCTACCTGAACAGGAAGTCTCAGCTCATATACGGCTTTCCGAATATATGATTTATCGTATATCAGGTAAAGACTCAGCGGCAGATTGATCCATTAAAGGGACCTGACCCTGCCGAGCGGACTAATAAAAGCCAGAAACAGGGTCCAGCCATGGCGCATGACATGGCGTTGATGCGGCGCCCTTCTTATTTGATCCGATAATGGAACGTATTGCGCACGGCCGGCACCGGAACTGCTTGACCGTCGACGATTCGCGGTTGGTAACGGAAGGTGTTGGCGGCGGCCAGCGATGGACGAATAAACAGCGGATGGCAACCCTCAAGCACTCTGGGACTCTCGACTTTGCCCTGCGGGTTGACGGTGTATTCCACAGAGCAATCACCCTCTATGTTCTTGTCCAGAGCCCGCTGCGGATAGTCCGGCGCTTCCTTGCTCAAAGGCAAATATTGACGACTGTCGGCCGCCTTCTGTGCGGCCAGTTGGCGCGAGCGTTCGGCCGCCAGTCTGGCCTGCTCGGCGCGTTGTGCTTGCTGCTGGGCGAGTTCGCGTTGCTGTTGTTCGGCCTCACGGTTACGTCGTTGCGTCTCCTGACGCTCGCGCTGTTGCTCGGCTTGCTGCTCGCGTTTTTTATCGTCGACCCGTTTGCGCGCCAAGGCTGCCTGTTCGAGTTTTTTTTGTATCTGGAGCTGCGGATCGACAGCAGGTTTGATCGACTCGACGGGGGCGGCAGCAACGGGCTCGGGTGGAGCTGGCTCCGCTGAAGCTGGAACCGGTTCGGGTGCCTGCGGCTGCGGCGGCAACATCACCAATTGGGTTCTCAACACAGTCGGCTGCGTGGCTGGCGTTTTTTCCAGCGACCAGCCGTGTACCAACAAGGCCAGGACAATGACGTGCAGCGCCCCGGCCAGCCCCGCCGCCAAACTGTTTTGCCAGAACCCGCTGCGAACACTGCGCTGCAGCGAAATGGTCGAAGTGTGCATGATCATCGCCGTCATTGCAGAGCCTCGGTCACCAGCCCGAGGTTGCTGACCCCGCCCTGCTGCAACGCCGCCATCGCCGAGACCACACTGCCATAACCGGCGTCCTTGTCGGCGCGGATAAAGACCTGTGTGTCATGCCGCTCACTGACAATCTGCGCGACCTTTGCCCGCATGTCGTCGAGTGTCACGGCGCTGTCGGTCTGGTGCTGGGTATCGAGTTCACCGCCGAGGTTCCAGTAGTAACCGCCCTCGGCCTTCACCGACAGGGTCAGGATTTGCTGACGCGTGTCAATGGCGAGGGCTTCACTGGCCACCTTGGGCAGGTCGATCTTCACTCCCTGAGTCAGCATCGGTGCGGTGACCATGAAAATCACCAGCAGCACCAACATCACATCGATGTACGGCACGACGTTCATTTCGGCCTTCGGCCCGTGCTTGCGTTGCGGTCTGACCAACATCTTCATTCTCCTCTCAGGCTGCGGCGGCCAGGTTCAACGACTTGCCGTGCAACGTGCGATGCAAGCGCACTTGAAGCTCATTGCCGAAGGCGTAGTAACGGGTGAGCAAGGTCTGGCTGCGGGAGGAAAAACGGTTGTAGGCAATCACCGCCGGAATCGCCGCAAACAGGCCGATGGCCGTGGCGATCAGCGCTTCGGCGATGCCCGGTGCCACGGTCGACAGCGTTGCTTGCTGCACCTGAGACAAGCCGAGAAACGAGTTCATGATTCCCCAAACGGTACCGAACAGGCCGATGTAAGGGCTGACCGAACCGACAGTCGCTAGGAACTGCAAGCTTTTCTCCAACTGCACTTCCTGCTCGCTGATGGCAACGTACAACGCGCGCTCCACTCCTTCGAGCACCACGTCGGCGGCATTGCCCGTGTGCTGATGAAGATGATTGAACTCGTGAAGCCCGGCGTGAAATATCGGCTCGACGCCGTTCTCGCTGTCAGCCGTCTCCCGGTACAGCGGCAGCAGATCCGTCGTATCGCGAAAGCGCTGCACAAAAGCGTTCATCTGCCGTTCGCGCTGTTGCAGCACGCGACTGCGCTGGATGATCAAGTACCAACTGAGCAACGAGGCCAGCAACAGGGTAAGCATGACCGCTTTGACCAACAGACTGGCGTCGCTGATCAGCCCCCAGATCGTCATGTGTTCGAGTGTGGCCTGCATGGTGAAACTCCTTGTCTGATGCTCGCGGGCCGCCGACGCGCGACGGCTGTTGAGCTATTCGATGAAAAACGGATGACGGGTTGATGACAGCTCGGGTCAAGGCAACTTCAGGGCCTGGGTGACTTCGGCCCACGGCACAAATTTGAAGTTCTGCGTTTGCTCGGGCATGCGTTTGCGGCCGTCCTGCACCACCAGCATGCCTTGACTCCAAGGCCCGCCGAGGTTCACCGAGGTGACCTCCAGGCCGTCGGTTTCCGCCGCACCGTCGATGCCGAGCTCGGCGTTCAAACCGACGCGAAAGGCGCCGCGCGAAGCAAACGGTGGCTCGGCATCCAGCACCAGGTAGCTGTCGTTGCCTTGGCTGGAGATCACCAGATAGTCGTGAGCCGCACTTTGATAGAGCGCCAGTCCTTCCACATCGGCCTGCAGTTGCGGCCCGACCTTGATTACGCTGCTCAATGTCGCCGGTTGATCGGCGCGGGCATCCACCGCCCAGACGCCGACGTCTTCTTCACCGAGAAACAGTCGTTGGCGCTGGTCGTCGGCCACGCACCCTTCGGGTTGGCTATCGACCTTGAACTGACGCACCAACTCACCATGCACCGTGCCGTTCGGCGCGTTCAGGCGGTATTGCAGGAAGGTGCCGTCCTTGTCATTGGCAATGGCGTAGAGCTCACCACTCGCTGGCTGAAACAGGCAGATGCCGTAGATGTCCTTGAGTGGCGTGGGGATCTCGCCAGCTTCGCGCAGCTCGCCGCTATGACGGTCGATGCTGAACAGGCTAAGGCTGTTGCGATCGCGATTGCTGGCCACGGCGAGGTCGACCGTCTGCTGGCCGAGTTTGAAATTCGGTCGCACGTCGACGTTGTTCAGGCGTCCGACCGGCAGGTCCTGCAGCAACTTGCCTTGCAGGTCGTACGCCAGCAGCCCCTGCTTTTTATTGGTGCCCAGCACACGGCTCAGGGAGGGTTGCTGGGGGTGAATCCAGATCGCCGGATCGTCCGCCGCATCGCCCTGGCGCCCGACCGGATCACTTTGACTCAGCGCTTTTACGCTTGGCAGCACTGGCGTCAACGGCATCGGCGTAGGCTGCCAGTCGAGCACGCCTTGATACAGTCGGCCGTCGTCATCGTCACGCAGCAGTATTTGCAGGCCTTTATCGGTTGGGCGCAGGGCGAGGCTTTCCGGTTCGTTCAAGCCTGGCAGCGCCAGGATTGCCTGAGCTGACCAGCGTTCACCCTGCTGCTGATAGAGGTGCAATTGCGCCGCTTTCGGGTCGAGCGCGACAATGCCACCCGGCACCAACGCCATGGCGCCTGCGGTTTTTTTGATCTCGCCGAACGGTTCACGCATGGCCACCGGGCTGCGCGTGACATCGGCTTCGGGATGCGCCGGGTAGGCCCACCATCCGACGTTTTCCTCGTTGACCAGCAACTGATTGACGCCATCGTCGACCTGGCAATCCGTTGCCGAAGGCGGCAGCGGCAAACCGCGCACTCGTTGTGGCTGGGAGTTGAGCGTCGCGCCATTGCCCACCAGCCATTGCTCGCCCTTGCCCTCCTCGCCCACTAGAAACAGGAACAGGTTGCTCGCATCGTCGCGGTACAGGCACAGACCATTGACCGGGTAATCGCGCGGCGGCAGATAAACCGGTTGACCCCATGTGCGCTTACGCGGATCAAGGCTGACCAACAGTGCTTGCTGACGATTGTTGTCGAGGCTCGCGACCAACACTTGTTGGCCGGCGGCGCGGCTGTCCACGCCATTGAACGAGCCCTTCAAACGCAGCTGTTCCTTGCCTTGCGCATCCAGCAAGAGCAAGCCGTCACGCTCGCTGGCGGCGAGGCGTTCGCCGTCGGGGCTGGCGGGCAGAAACGCCACGGCGTCGACCGACAGGTTCGGTGCCCAGGGTTTCAGAGACAGGGTCGGCGCAGCCGCCAGCACCTGGCCGGTGGTCAGGCAAATCAATGCAGCCAACACGTGGCGCTTGGGTAGAAACGAAATACTCATGAACAGGCAAAGTCCTTGTCGTAAGAGAGCTGCAACGGGGCTTAGAAGTGGGTGAAGGTCAGGCCGAGCTTGTAGGTCGGGCCATATTCTTCGTACTGGCCGTTGTAGGAGCGGTTGCCGGTGTAAACGAAATAGGGCTCGTCGGTGAGGTTCTGCGCCTCGAAGCTGACCTGGAGGTTTTTGGTCAGCGAGTAACGAGCGCTGAAGTCGACAAAGGTCTGGGCATCGACGTGCAGGTCGTGGGCCTTGTCATTGATCGAGGCGAGCTCAAAGAGGTAATCCGACTTGTAGTTGGCCGACAGGCGCAGGCTCAGCTTGTCGTCCTCCCAACCGAGCATCAGGTTGCCGACCGTATCGGCCTGATTGGGCAAATCGATGCTGCGCTTGCGATTGATACCGCTGGCAGCGTCGAAGCCTTTGATCTCGGCATCCGATCGGCTGAAGGTGGTGTTGGCGCCAACCAGCAGGCCGTTCCAGGGCGCCGGCAGCCAGTCGAATTTCTGTGAGTACGCCAGCTCCAGGCCATAGAGTTTGGCGCTGTCGCCATTGGCGAACGTGTGGGCTTCGGAGAAATCGACCCAGGCACCCGAGCCTGCCAGGTCGGTGTTGTAGACGAAGTTCTTGATGTCCTTGTAGAACACGAACGCCGAGACGGTGCCGGCGCGGCCCATGTAGTGCTCGATACCGAGGTCGAGATTGCTCGACTCCAGCGGTTTGAGTTCCGGGTTGCCAAACGTGGCCTCGTCATCGTCGATGACAAACCCGGGCGCGAGCTGGCCGAAAGTCGGGCGCACCACGGATTTGGTCCAGGCCGCACGGACCTGAGTGTTCTTGTCCAGTTGATAGCGTGCGTGCAGCCCCGGCAACCAGTGGTGATAACGGCGCTTGGTCTCGGTGGACTGGAACTCACCGTCGGTCACGCCGGTGCCCTTGGCTTCGAACTCGGTGCCCTCGTAGCGCAGGCCGGCGATAAAGCGCCAGTCGTCGATATCGAGGGTGTTCATCAGGTAACCGGAATTGATGTCCTCGCTGATCTTGAAGTCGTTGACCCGCGATTCGGTCTCGTCATAGAAATCCGCTTGATTGAGGCCGCCGATCAACTGCTTCACCGCACTGCCACTGATACCCGGCCCGAACTGGCCGAGACGGTAGTCGACATTGCCCTTCTTGAATTGCGTCAGATTGAGTTGGTCATCACTGAATCCGAGATCGTCGAAGTCTTCATAGACCCAGGCGTCGAGGTTGTTGTCCTTGTTGCGCCGGCTGACCTTGCCACCGAATTTGACCTGGGACGCATAGCCTTTGAAGTCATAGTCGCGAGCGAGATCCAGGCGCAGGTTTTTCTCGGTGTCGGTGGTTTTCTGTTTTTCCCAGTCGACTTTGTCGAGGCTGAAATTGCTCGGGTCGTAGAAGGCCTGGCCAATGATCGGCCGTGGCTTGTCGTTGTCGTAGAAACCGCTGTCGGTGAAGTTATCAATACCGGCGAATTTGGCATTGGCGATGTGGCCCGGGCTGTCTTCGCTGGAGCGGCTGTAACCGGCCTGGCTGCTGACAGTCCAGAGGCCGAACATGCGCTCGCCACCGAAAACGTAGGACTGGATTTCCTGGGTCTCTTCGCGCTGCTTGAGTTTGCGCGAACCTTCGGCGTCACCCAATTCGCCTGCGGCCTGTGGATCGGCGAATTCGAAGCTGGTGGAGTTACGCGTTTCGCTGTCCTTGTAGCGGCTGTAAAGCGTGCGCAGGTAATAGCTGCTGAGGTCATCGGGCTTGTAATCGAAGTTCAGGCCACCGCCAGCACGTTCGCGGCTGATGTCGTAGTCACGTTGCTCGAACTCCTCAAGTTTGGCGCCCTGCTCGAAATCCCAGGCACCGCCGGTTTCGACGTTGTCCGAGCCGAAGTCGCGCTTCTGCCAGCTCAGCGCGGCGGCGACACCGAAGTTGTCGATGCCATCGCCGAGACTGAAACGGTCACTGACGGCGCCGGAAAACTTCGGGCTGGTCTGGTGGGTGTTCTTGTCATAACTGGCTTCGCTGCTGCCGGTGTAGAACAGGCCCGTGTGATCGAAGGCCGAGAGGCTTTTCACATCAACGGTGCCGCCCAGCGAGTTGGCATCCATGTCCGGGGTCAGGGTTTTGATCACCGACAAGGACTGCACCAGTTCCGAGGGCAACACATCGAGGGCCACGGCGCGGCGTTCGCTTTCCGGCGACGGCACCAGCGTGCCGTTGATGGTCACGCTGTTGAGGTCCGGCCCCAGACCGCGCACGCTGACAAACCGTCCTTCGCCCTGATCACGCTCGACGCTGACTCCCGGCAACCGCTGCACCGCTTCGGCGACGTTTTCGTCCGGCAATTGAGCCACGCCGTCAGCATGCACCACGCTCTTGATGCTGTCGGAGTTGCGCTGTTCCTTCAGCGCCTGATCGATGCTCGCAGCCTGCCCGACCACTTCGACGTGTTCAGTGTTGGGTGCGGTTTCAGCGGCGCTCAGGCGTTCGCTGGCCATTGCCATGGCCAAGGCGGTGAGCGTAAAGCTGACGATCCCGGCGGTGCTGCTGCGCTGGTACATGGTGGTCCTCCCCAGAGTCCTGTAAACGCCAGGCAAGTGGCCCGGCAACTGGGAGGGCACGCTAGGGTCGACGGATGACAGTCCTGTGACACAGGTTGGCGGGAAGCGCTTTAAACCGGGGGTTTTACCGGTATTGCGGCACACATTGAGCTGATTTGACCTGTCACCGCCAGCCACCACTCAACTCCCCGCACCTGCCGAAGGCTGCGTGAGGGTATTCAGGGCATCGGCAGACAGAAAACTGCGCAGGGCCATGAGCTGATTCGACCTCAAACCCCGGTCACATCGCTGTCACAAACATCTGCTGTGCTGACGCGCATTACCTCTTCGCCAAAGGATCACGGCCATGTTTTCAGTGCTCAAACCCCATCGTTGGAAACTCGCGCTGCTGCTGTTGGCGGCGAACATGGGATTGCTGCTGCACCTGGCCTGCGGTGAGCTGAAAAGTGTCAGCGAATGGGTCTGGCTGGACATCATCGGCGAAGGGGGATCCGCGCTGCTCGCGCTGGTCTGGCTGGGCCTGGTGCTCAAGAGTCGTCCGGCCGGGCGCGTCACCAATTACCTGGCACTGGGCTTGAGTTGCATCTTTTTTTCCTGGTGGATCGATAGCCTTGACGAGTTCATCCGCCTGCCCGACAGCATTACCTGGGACCACTGGCTGGAGTCCGGGCCGATGCCGGTGGGCATGATTCTGCTGACACTCGGCATCTATCACTGGCACCGCGAACAACTGGCGATCAGCGCGCAAATGGAGAAGCGTGAAAGGCTCTTTCGCGAACACCGGCTGTTCGACAAACTCACCCCTTTGGGCGGTGCCGATTACCTCAAACGCCAGTTGATCAGCAGCCTTGAGGACAGCCAGGGTCAAGCGCAACCCTTGTCATTGCTGGCGCTGGACATCGATAACTTCGCGGCGATCAATCAGGCGTTCGGGCATGCCGAAGGCGATGCCGTATTGCAGGCGCTCAGTCATTTGCTGCTGCTCAACCTGCGCCGCCAGGACCTGCTCTGCCGACTGGCCGGCGATCGTTTCGTGGTGTTGTTGCCCAACACCGGTGAGAGCCAGGCACGCTTGCTGGCGCTGGAACTGCAACAGGCAGTACAAGGGCTGGCCCACAAAACCCGACAACACGGCGAACGCATACACCTGTCGGCCAGCACGGCAGTGGTCATGGCCGTGGAAGAAGCGCCGGACGCCCTGCTCAAACGCCTCAATCTGGCACTGGCCCGGGCCAAACAGCCCTTGGCAAAAATTGCCTGAGGCCCGCTCATGACCCTGAAAAATACCTGGTTCGAAGCTGACAGCCGTTTCATTCCCGGGCATTACCAACCCGCAACCCTGATTGATCTGGCGCTGTCCCGGGACATTGACAGCCATCGCCTGCTGCGCGGGACTGGACTGTTTCATGAGGACATCCTGGCCGGCCAGACTCGTCTCAGCCCGCAACAATTTCTAGGGTTGATCGGCAATAGCCGGCGCTTGCTGGATGCCGATGACAGCAGTTTTTTGTTCGGCCAGCGCTTGCTGCCGGGGCATTACGGCCCTGCCAGCCACGCCCTGCGACACGCGCAAAACCTGCACCAGGCCCTCGACACTCTGGTGCAACAGCAGGCGGTGCTCTGCCCGCTGGCCACGCCGCGGCTGGTGCTGGACGAAAAGCATGCCTATTTCTACTGGCTGGACAGCTGCGGCGCGGGCGAGCAATGGCGTTTTTTGCTGGAGGCGAGCATGACCTCAATCGTTGCCATGAGCCGGTCACAGAGCGGCCAGCGCCTGCCGTGGGAATGCAGCTTCAGCCATGCCGAACCGCGTTATGTCGAGCAGTACTGGGTGCACCTGGGCGAGCACACACAGTTCAAACGCCCGCTGGACCTCATGCGCATCCCCCGGGAATTTCTCGCCCAATCCTGGCCCGACGCCTCGGCCACCGCGGGCCAGGTCGCCCGTCAGGAAGCCCACCGACAAATCGAACAATTGGGCTTTGCCTCAAGCTTCATCGATTGTGTTAACCGCTACCTGCAAAGCCACGTGCGCCAAGCTCCCAACCTCGAACAAGCCGCCCAGGCCTTCGCCATGAGTCCCGCCACGCTCAAGCGCAAACTGCAAAAACACGACACCGGATTTCAACAGCAGGTGGATTTGGTGCGCAAGCACGTGGCGCTTTACCTGTATCAGATAAAGGGATTCAGTAATGAACAAGTGGCGGACTATCTGAGATTCAACGATGCAGCTAACTTCCGGCGCTCCTTCAAACGCTGGACCGGCAGCACGCCCAACCTGATTCGCGAGATGTTCAATACCCGTTGAGGTCGGATTTGTGTGTGTGTGTGTGTGTGTGCGACAGAATGTAGCCAAACCAGATCGCCGTAATACGAACATAAGCTGTCTGGATCCCCTGCACCCACTGCTCAGCTCCGGTTGTCGTCATTTGAGCGTCACACTTCTGACTCCGGATCCCAACGGCGAAACAGCACGCTGGCGTTAACACCGCCGAAACCGAACCCATTTGATAGCGCATGCGTGATCGACAACTGCCGAGCGTTGAGTGCGACCAGGTCAAGGCCGCCGGCCGCCTCATCGGGATGATCGAGATTCAGTGTGGGCGGCACCACCTGGTCGCGAAGCGCTAGTACGGTGAACACAGCTTCAATGCCTCCAGCCGCTCCAAGCAGATGCCCGGTGGCGGACTTGGTCGAGCTGATCGCGACGCTTGAGTCGCTCCCGAATATCGAACGAATCGCTGCCAGTTCGCCTTTGTCACCGACCTGCGTAGAGGTCGCATGTGCATTGATATGCTGAACATCGGCAGGACTCACAGCCGCCTGGCGCAGTGCCTGTTCCATGGCGCGGCGTGCACCGCTGCCGTCCTCCGGCCCCGCCGTCAAGTGATAGGCATCGGCGCTGGTGCCGTAACCGACCAGTTCCGCCAGTGGTTTGGCTCCACGAGCCAACGCATGCTCCAGTGACTCGATCACCAGCAACCCGGCACCTTCGGACATGACGAAGCCGTCACGGTCGCGATCAAAGGGACGTGAAGCCTGCTGCGGGTACTCGGCAAAGCCTGTTGATAGCGCGCGGGCCGCCGCAAAACAACCCAGGGTTACACGGTCTATCGCGGCTTCGGTACCGCCGCATATGGCGATATCCGCCTCACCGCTTCTGATGATTCTGGCCGCATCGCCGATGGCTTGTACTCCAGCAGCACAGGCTGTTACCGGAGCGCCGAGCGGGCCTTTGAATCCGTTCCGAATGGATACGTGCCCGGCCGCCATGTTGGCGAGAAAAGACGGCGCAGTGAATGGCGACAATCGGCGAGGACCACGCGCATCGGTGGTGCGGACAGCGTCGGCTATCGCGCCAAAGCCACCCACGCCCGATGAAATGATCGTGGCGGTCCGCTCCTGGTCTGTGACTTCTATCGGATGCCAGCCTGCCTGCTCCAGAGCTTCGTGCGCTGCCACAAGTGCAAACTCGATGAAGCGATCCATCTTCTTGCGATCCTTGGCCGAGATGATGCGCTCCGGGTCGTAACCCGCGATGGCATCATCTTCCAGAGACGGCACCTGGCCGCCTACTGCAACGCCCGTACCCTCAGTAATATCGTCGGGCAGCTTACGGATGCCAGAGCGCCCAGCCAGCAGTCTCTTCCAGACTTCTTCTACTCCGCACCCCAGAGGCCCGACAATTCCGACGCCCGTGACCACGATTCGCTTTTGACCTTCGAGATTAATCATTGAACCCTCTTCATTTTTCAGTCGACGCCCACGCTATGGCCTATGGCTAAAGCTTTGTGGTGAGGTGAACGGCGAGAGGACGCGGTGGTGTCCTATCCACCAGGTTTGCTTGCTTACTCGCTGTTTCAGTTTGACCCGTATTGTCTGGACGGATCTTGAACCAGATGGCGTACATCGCAGGCAGGAACACCAGCGTCATGATGGTGCCGACGAACGTACCTCCGATCAGCGTGTAGGCCAGCGTCCCCCAGAAGACGGAATGGGTCAGCGGAATAAACGCCAGGATTGCCGCGAGTGCTGTCAGCAGTACCGGGCGGGCACGCTGTACCGTGGCTTCGACCACTGCGTGAAACGGGTCCAGCCCTTCTTGCGCGTTGTGATGAATTTGCCCAATCAGAATGAGCGTATTGCGCATCAAAATGCCCGACAGCGCGATCAGCCCGACCAGGGCGTTGATACCAAACGGCTGCTGGAAGATCAGCAGCGTTGGCACCACCCCAATCAATCCCAGCGGCGAGGTGAAGAACACCATGATCATTGCCGAGATAGAACGCACCTGGACAATGATAATCAGCAGCGTCAGGGCAATCATGATGGGAACCAGCGGCACTATCGCCTGACCGGCCTTGCCCGATTCCTCGATCGCACCCGCCTGCTCGATCCGGTACCCGGCAGGCAGCTTGTCTATGATCGGCTGCAGCTCCTTCATGATCACGCTCGAGACGTCCGGTGGCTGCAAGCCTTCGGCAATGTCGCCGCGCACGGTAATGGTCGGCGTGCGGTCACGGCGCCTAAGGATCGGATCCTCCATACGCACATCCACCTCTCCGACCTGGGACAGAGGGATACGCTGACCCGCCGCGCCCACCAATGTGAAGCCTTCAATCCGGGCGGGATCGAGCCGGATGTCCCCGGCGGCGCGCCCCACCACCTGCACTGAACGAATGCCTTCACGAACCGCCGTGATCGGCACTCCGGTCAGCAGGAATTGCAACTGCTGGGCGACTGCACTGGATGTCAGTCCAACCGCCTGCAAGCGATCCTGATCCAAGCTGAAATGCAGCGTCGGCGTCAGAGGGCCCCAGTCGCTGTTGACCGTCCTCATCATCGGGCTGGCTTGCATGACATCTTGCACACGACCCGCAATCTCGCGCAGCTTCGTCGGGTCCGGCCCCATCACCCGGTAGGCAACCGGGAATGGCGAATACGGACCGAACACAATTTGAGATGCCCTGACTCGGGCCTCTGGGGCGAGGCCTGCAGCGACCGCTTCGCGAAGACGGAACTTGAGGGTTTCACGCGCCTCCTGACTGTCCGTTAGCACCACGATCTTGGCGAACGATGGATCGGGCAGTTCTGGCGCCATCGCCAGGAAGAAACGCGGCGCGCCCTGCCCGATATAAGCCGTGACGATTTTTGCCTCTTCCTGCTGTTGCAGCCAGGCCTCGACCTTTGCCGCAGTGGCACTGGTCTGCTCGATGGAGGTTCCGTAGGGCATTTGCACCTCGACCATCACCTCGGGACGGTCCGAGGTCGGGAAGAACTGCTTCTTCACCAGGCTCATGCCCAGAACTGCCACGAAAAACAGCGTGATAACCGTGCCGGCCACCAGCCATTTACGGGCGATGACGCGTGTCAGAACCCGGCGGAAGCGGTTGTAATGGGGAGTGTTGTAGATAGCCGCATGCCCACCCTCGACCTTCTTGATGTCCGGCAACAACTTCACTCCCAGGTAAGGGGTGAAAGCCACCGCGACGACCCAGGAAGCGATCAGAGCAATGCCGACGATCCAGAACATGTTGCTGGTGTACTCGCCGGCAGTGGACTGGGCGAAACCGTTGGGCATGAAGCCAATCGCCGTTACCAGCGTACCGGAAAGCATCGGCGCGGCCGTATGACTCCAGGCATACGCGGAAGCTTTGATTCGGTCGTAGCCCTCCTCCATTTTCACTACCATCATTTCGATAGCAATGATGGCGTCGTCCACCAGCAGTCCCAGCGCCAGAATCAACGAACCAAGGGTAATACGGTCAAAATTCTTTCCGGTGGCCGCCATCACCACAAACACGATCGCCAGCGTCAACGGAACCGCCGCTGCGACCACGACGCCTACCCGCCAGCCCATGCTGAGAAAGCAGACCAGCATCACCACCAGCAGCGCGACAAAAAATTTGACCATGAACTCGCCAACGGCCGAGTCAATGTTCACGGCTTGATCAGTGACCTTGGTCAGCGTCATACCCAGCGGCATGCCTTCATTTATCTTCGTCGTTTCGGCGTCCAGCGCCTTGCCCAGGTCCAGGCCATTCCAGCCCTCGCGCATTATGACCCCCAGCAACAAGGCCTCTTCGCCCTTATTGCGCACCAGGAAGGTTGCGGGATCTTCATAACCACGCTCGATTGTCGCCACGTCGGCGAGTTTGAGCGTGCGCCCCTGAACCGCAATGGGTGTGTCCCGAATCTTCTGCACCTTATCGAAGGCGCCATCCAGCCGGAGGAAGACCTGTGGCCCATTGGTTTCGATCGAACCGGCGGGTGTGAGCACGTTTTGATTATTCAGCGCGGCAAAGAGGTCCTGGGGAGAAACGCCCAAGGTGGCCAGTCGGTCATGGGAAAAGGACACAAAGATGCGCTCGGCTTGCTCACCGATGATGTTGACTTTCTTTACACCCGGCACATGCAACAGTTGTTGGCGTAACGCCTCAGCATCACGCACCAACAGTCGCTGCGGCTCGCCTTTGGCTTTGAGGGCGAACAGCGCAAACGTCACGTCCGAATACTCGTCGTTGACCAATGGCCCGATCACACCCGCCGGTAGCTTGGTGGCTTCGTCATCGAGCTTTTTGCGCGCCTGATAAAACTCTTCCTGCACCTGTGAGGGTGGCGTGCGATCCAACAACGACACCATGGTGAAAGCGAGACCGGGCCGCGTATAGGTTTCCGTGCGGTCGTACCATTTCAGTTCTTGCAGGCGTTTTTCAAGTGGCTCTGCTACCTGATCCTGCATCTCCTGCGCCGTGGCGCCCGGCCACGCGGTAATGATCGTCAACTGCTTGACCGTAAACGGCGGATCTTCCGCACGCCCCAGCTGGAAGAACGCCAGGGTGCCTGCAACGGCAATCAGGAAGATCAGAAACACCGTAATGGAGCGCTCACGAACGGCGATCGCGGAAAGATTGAAGCGACCCTCGCTCATGGACGCCCCTCGGCAACTTTTTCGTCATCCTGTTGAGGCAATCTCACCTCTTCACCTTCGCGCAACAGATGTGCGCCTAACGCTACGATCTGCTCGCCGACTTTGAGGTCGCCCGCGACTCGCACTGTGTCGTCGCTCAAGCCCAGGACTTGTACAGATCGCCAGGTCACCTTCGCCGGTGTACCGGCGATCACCCACACGCCCGTGCCTTGGCCTGGGTCAAAAACGGCAGCGATCGGTACTTGCAGCCCCTGCCCTTGCGTGATGACTTCAGCGATCCGAAGTGTGACGGTCGAACCTATCGGTGCATTGGCCAACGCGCCCTCAAGCACGTACCGCGCCTCGAAGGTGCGTGTCATTCGGTCGGCCGAGTCAGACAGCAGCCTGAGCTTTGCTGTAACAGCATCCGTGGAATTGCCATAAAGCGTCGCCTGCGCAGTGGATCCTGCTGCGGGGCGCAACGTCTCGGGCAGGTGCACGATGGCTTCGCGCTGTCCTGCCCGCGCCAGTCGAACCACGGGCTGTCCCGGGCTGACAACTTGTCCTGGCTCGGCGAGCGTCTCCACCACCACGCCGTCGGAATCGGCAAGCAGCACCGCATAACCAGAAGCATTACGGGCAACGTCAGCCTGCGCTTCTGCAGCGCCAAGCTGCGCCTTTGCGGTATCCGCTGCGGCTTTGATCTGGTCGTAGGCCGATGCAGAAATAGCGCCTGCGGCAACCAGACTGCGGTATCGCGCCTCGTCATCTGCTGTCTGCTTGGCTCGGGCCCGTGCGGCTATGACCGACTCTTGCTGCGCTCGCGCCTGCAACCCCAGGTCGATTGGGTCAAGGCGCATGAGTGGCTGACCACGCTTAACGGTCTGACCGGTGTCAACCAGACGCTCAAGCACCTTGCCTGATACCCGAAAGCCCAGGTCGCCCTGGACGCGGGCAACCACGACACCACTGAAAGAACGCGAGACATCGGACGAAGCCTGAACAGCAGTGGACCTCACCAAAGGGGCATGCGTGCGTGGATCGTCAACGGTGGATGAGTCGCCACATGCCGTCAGGACGAGAGGCAACAAGCAAGCGGCAATGGGGAAAGGTCGAAGCCGGCGCATAGGTTCCCTTACTTAAACAAATAGGACAGGCGTCATATTCTCAGTCTAGTGACCATTTATGTCAACGGTCACACGCTATGAAGTTCTAAGCCCTTCCACCTCAGCGGCTAATTCGCCGTATACGCTGAGTCAAATTCGAACTTGACTGAACAAGCGTCGATTGACAGGAAGTGACCATAACGTAATATGGTCACAAACATGCTCAATTGAAGGAGCCTCAATGCCTCCCCTCCGCCCCGTTGCTCTCTTGGTGAGTGCCAGCTTGATGACAGGTTGCGCGGTCGGTCCGGACTATCACCGTCCGGACGCCCCGCTTTCGGACCGTTACTTGGGTCAGCCTTCTGTCGAACAGAGGCCTGGGGTGACGCCTGCCAGTCTTGTCGCCTGGTGGGAAGGCTTTGGTGATCCACTGCTCGCCGACTTCGTCTCCAAGGCACTTGAGCAGAACCTGGATCTGGCGCAGGCGTCGGCGCGAGTAACCCAGGCACGGGCAGGACTAGGCGCCGCAAATGCCGCTTTATTACCCTCGGGAAACATCAGCGGCCAAGCCGCGCGTTCCTACCAGTCAATCGAGACCCCGCTCGGCCAGGTGTTGAACTCAACCCCTGGCTATGATCGGTACGGAAGTTCCTACGAGGTCAATCTCGATGCCAGTTGGGAGGTGGACGTCTTTGGCGGATTGCGACGCGGACGCGAGGCTGCACTGGCCGAGTACCAGGCTTCCGAAGCGGGTGTCGCTGCCACACGACTGGCCATCGCCGCGCAAACCGCCGATATCTACATCACTATCCGCGGATTGCAGACCCGGTTGGACATTGCGAACCGACAAGTCAAAACGCAGCAGGAGCTGCTAGAAAAAGTCCAATTGCTCTACAGCAAGGGCCTCGCCGCCAACTATCAGGTTCGTCAGACTGAGGGGGCACTATCGCAGGTCCAAGCGACAGTACCGGCCCTGCAGACCGGCCTGGATGCTGCCATGAATGCACTGGACGTCATGCTCGGCACGCCGCCAGGCACTCACCGCATGCAATTGGCAAATACGGGGAACATTCCTGTAGCGCCGCAGATAAAGGCCACGGGATCGCCGGCCGATCTGCTGCGCCGCAGGCCAGATCTCATTATTGCTGAGCGCCATCTCGCAGCCTCAAATGCACGCATCGGGGAGGCGATTGCCGAGTACTACCCGAAATTCTCCCTGAGCGCATTGCTGGGCAGTGCCACGGCTGTATCCGCAGGCTACCTTTTTACCGGCGGAGCCAGCCAGTCGGCGGGCGTATTGGGGCTACGCTGGAGACTCTTCGACTTCGGTCGCATAAACGCCCAGATCGACCAAGCCAAGGGACAGGAAGCCGAAACCCTGGCCGCTTACCGTCAGTCTGTGCTGCGCGCCACCGAGGATGTCGAGAACGCGTTCTCCGCACTGGTAAATCGGGAAGCTCAAGCAACCACCCTCACCGGGGGAGAGGCGTCTCTGACGCAAGCTCGCCAATCGTCGTTCATTGCCTATCAGAAAGGTACGGCCAGCCTGATCGATGTCCTTCATGCCGACGAGACGATGCTGCAGGCTTCCGATGCAAGGGCGCAAGCACGAACGGAATCGGCACGGGCGGCGGTCGCGGCATTCAAAGCGCTTGGTGGCGGCTGGCAACCTCCTGAAGCCCAGCCTGTAGCGACCCGATGACTTAACCGGATGACGCGGCACTTAATGCACGCCCCCTCTTCTTTCAGCTACTACCCAAACCCGAGAGCGGGCTTCGCTCACTGACTGACGAGATGAAGCATTAGAAGAGAGGAACCGCCCTGTTTACTCATGTGACTAAATCGAAAAATGGTCACATCACAGATAAATAAAATGCCCTTCGACGGATGGAAGAAGGGCAAAGTGAAAAGCCATTGAAGATTCTGATAGGTAAACCTTAGCCAAAGGTCAAGGCATGAGGCTACGCAAGATGAGGTTGGAGGTGAGTGTGGGCGCCTCCTCGACGAAATCGAGGTTGTACTGCAGCAGCAAGGGGTTAACGAATGGCCGCAGCGCGAGATGTATCGCTTCTACTGTCTCGTCCAGCGGAGTCTTGCGTTCAAATTCGCCAATCTCTCGCCCCTCTCGCACGATTTGCAACACGAAGCGTTTGATCTGTGCCTCATAAGCCTGCGTACTGGGCCAGCTTTCCGACGCTGCGAACGCTGCAATGTCATAGAGTTTTCGGTCGTTAAAGAACAAATTCACACCTGTAGCGATCACCGTTTTGACCAAACGTCGAAAGCGCTCCGTCGGCGACAGGTCTTCTACATTGATAGCCTGCTCAACAGCCACGACGATTTCTGCCAGACAATTTGCGCAGATGGCTTCACCGATCGCCTGCTTGGAATCAAAAAATTTGTAGATGTAGGCCTTTGAAAACCCGATGGCCTTGGCCAGGTCGGAAACCGTGGTTTTGCCATAGCCGTATTGACTGAAGTGTTCGTTGGCCGCCGCGACAATTTGATCGCGAATCTCGTGATCGATTGGGCCACGGGGGCTAGGCGAAGATATTGATGGCTGATTCATGGAAATAGCTTACTCACCCTATCGAGGACTTACAATGTGACCAAACAAATACATAGTCACAAATCTACGTTTTGAAACCACTGCTGATCAGATTTGAAACGAGCTGACGTTTTGGGTAGCCCAACATGGCGCATTAGCGTTCCAACAGCTCATTGTCGCTAACGCTAGACAGGTTTATGCCCTTTGCCTCGTGCTGATGACGAAGCTCAGCCCAGTCTATAAGGGCAGTCATAGCCGGGCCGAGTGCATGCCCCAGCGCCGTTAGCGCGTACTCCACCCGCGGCGGCACCTCTGGGTATACGGTACGCTGAACGATGTCGTCCTGCTGAAGCCCTTTCAATTGCTGAATGAGCATCTTCTGCGTGACATCGGGAATTAGCTTCTCCAGTTCGGAGAACCGAAGCGGCCGGCCTTTAGCGGCCATCAACTCATTGATAATCACAATTTTCCATTTGCCCTCCAAAACGCGAAGCGTAGCGTTTATAGCGGCAGACCAGGCCTGCCGTCGTAAAGGGTTCTCACATTCCCACTCACGCGCCATCGATACTTACCTTTTGGTGGGTTACAGACTAAATCGTCGGTTCTTGCGGAACCTGCAGTACGAATACTAACGTATCCAGACTTTGAATCTCTGGAGGCATTATGAAAATCGCGATCGTTGGTATTGGGTCTATCGGCGGAACCCTTGCCCGAAAGCTCGTCACTGCTGGCCATGAGGTCAGCGTCGCCAACTCTCGCGGAAAAGACTCGGTAAGCACTTTTGCCAAGGAAGCGGGTGCTATTGCTTGCGATCTGAACGATGTCTTCGACGGCGCCGATACTGTGATTGTTTCCATCCCCCAACCAGCCATGGCAGCTCTTCCCAATAACCTGCTGGCGGCATTGCCATCTTCGGTTCCAGTGATCGACACGAGTAATTACTACCCTGGCCTGAGAGACGAGCGCATCGCTGCTTTGGAAAATGGTCAAACGGAGAGCGTCTGGGTTAGCGAGCAGCTTGGCCGACCGGTGATCAAGGCATTCAATAATATTCTGGCTTATTCGCTAGAAAATCTTGGTAAGCCAAAAGGTGCGGAAAACCGTCTGGGAGTCGCCGTTGCTGGTGACGATGCAAATCACAAGCGTCTCGTGATGCAACTTGTCAATGAAGTTGGATTCGAGCCAGTCGACAGTGGCCGCCTGGAGGACTCATGGCGTCAACAACCTTGTACGCCAGCGTACTGCTGCGATTACACCGCTGATGAGATGCGTCCCATGTTGAATGCCGCAGTCAAGGGAGTCGCAGCGCAGAAGCGAGAGGCATTCAATGCGCAACTCTCTGCCCTGTTCGCCAAAAATCCCTCTCATCATGACGTAGTTGAATTTAATCGGAGCTTCAACACGGCAAGCTGAATTCGTCGTCACCGATCTAACCATAGGCCCCACCCAGAGCCGGTGGTTTTTGTGAGTTAGCAGCGGATTTGGCACCGACCAGGACCTTGCAAGAGATTCCGAGCTGACCGCTAGAAACCGCGGCCGACGGATCTTTCGAGGGTTCAGCGGCACTCAATCGGTGCCAACTACCTGCAAAATGGTTTGTCACCAAAACAGCAAGAAATCGGGTGAATTTGCGGTCTGTTTGGCACTGCGATTTGGGCCCAAAAACGTCGAATTTGGAGGTTTGAGTCAGGCTCTCGGACGCGATGGTTTGATTCCATATCGGCCCCTGGGCTTTGTAATCAACGAGGCTTCACAAGGCCCACAGCCCGTCAGCAATCAATTCGAATAGATGCGCCCTCCCCGCGCTCTATTCCGTTTCCCTAGCGCACAATCGGAAGTCCGGCTTTCGCTGCTTCCGTTTGTCTTCAAAGGCACGACCCGCGTGACGTACAGCCGGTTTCGCTGATTTGGGATGGTGACCGTTAAGAACGAAGAATCGGAACTGAGCTTCCAGGGTTTAGCGTCGCGGAGCGGGTGAGGGAAAACGCCCTAATTGCCCGGAAACAAGGCGTTAGGCAAGACCATCTGACATGCGAAAAAGCTGAGAAAGGAAGAGAAATATCAAACAGGATTGGTGCCAAAGGCAGCGCGAAAAAGGGCCAAAAACGGCGTGAACTCACACCAGAGCCAGTGGTTTTGTGGGGGTAAAAACGCCGAATAATAAAAAGGGGTCGCGAGATAAAATCTCGCAACCCCTTGAAAAATATGGTCGGGACGGAGTGATTCGAACACTCGACCCCTAGCACCCCATGCTAGTGCGCTACCGGACTGCGCTACGCCCCGACTAGGCGTTAAATCCGTTCCTCTTCTCGAAGAACGCTCAAGAATATATCGCAAGCTTTTGAAAACTGGAAGTATTTAAAAGCAGGAATTTATTTCTTGAGTACCACCAGAACATCTTCCAGCTCGGCAATCATCTGGCGGATCATTTGCTTGTATTGGGTCGTGTCATCTTTGGCTTCATCGCCGGATAAACGCAAGCGTGCGCCGCCGATGGTGAACCCCTGATCGTAAAGAAGCGCGCGGATCTGCCGGATCATCAGCACGTCTTGTCGCTGATAATACCGGCGGTTTCCGCGGCGTTTGACGGGGTTGAGTTGAGGAAACTCCTGCTCCCAGTAGCGCAGCACGTGTGGTTTTACCGCACACAGCTCGCTGACTTCACCAATGGTGAAGTAGCGTTTACCTGGGATGACGGGTAGTTCGTCGTTATGACTTGGTTCCAGCATAAGCCTCAACTCGGGCCTTCAACTTCTGCCCTGGACGAAAGGTGACCACACGGCGAGCCGTGATCGGGATTTCTTCACCCGTTTTCGGATTGCGGCCAGGCCGCTGGCGTTTGTCCCGAAGGTCGAAATTGCCGAAACCGGACAATTTGACTTGTTCGTTGTCTTCAAGAGCGTGCCTGATTTCTTCAAAAAACAGTTCGACCAATTCCTTGGCCTCCCGTTTATTCAGGCCCAACTCTTCATACAGACGTTCCGCCATCTCAGCTTTCGTCAGAGCCCCCATACGTCACTTCCTTAACGTGGCGTTCAACCTTTGTTCGAGCGAGGTGAGGATGTTTTGCGTCGTGGTATTCACCTCATCGTCATTAAGAGTGCGCGATGGATGCTGCCAGGTCAAGCCGACTGCAAGGCTTTTTCTATCAGGATCAATGCCTTTACCCTGATATACGTCAAATAGCCTGAGGTCCGTCAGCCATTCCCCTGCATTTTCACGGATTACGTCCAGTACTGCACTGGCTGCGACGTCTTTTTCGGCGATCAGTGCAAGATCACGACGCACTTCAGGAAAGCGCGATAACTCCTGGAATTTAGGCATTTTACCCAATGCCACTTCCGCAAGAACGAGCTCGAAGGCGAAGACTGGGCGGTCAAGACCGAGGGTTTTAGACAATTCGGGATGGATAGCGCCGACAAAACCGACCAAACGACCTTCACGCTCAATACGAGCGGTTTGACCCGGGTGCAACGCAGGGTGTTTACCTGGTACGAAAGTGAACGAATCAAGCGCCCCGGCAAAGCCCAGCACCGCTTCCACATCGGCTTTGACGTCGAAGAAGTCCACTACATCGCGACCTTGCGCCCAACCTTCCGGCAAACGACTACCGCAAACAACACCTGCCAGCATCGGCTCTTGCTTCAGGCCTTCCAGCTGACCGACGAAACGCAGGCCGCTTTCGAACAGGCGCACGCGATCCTGTTGACGGTTCAGGTTGTGCTGAAGCGCCTTGACCAGGCCTGGCCACAAAGATGAGCGCATGGCGGCCATGTCGTTCGAAATCGGGTTGGCCAACAACAGTGGCTCGACACCTGGATTAAACAGTTCAAACTGTTTTGGATCGATGAAGCTGTAGGTGATCGCTTCCTGATAACCACGGGCTACCAGCAGACGACGCAGTTCAGGCAGATCGCTCCGTGCTTCAGCCTTGGCCTGCGGCGCCAGACGAGCTTGCGGGTAACGAACTGGCAGACGGTTGTAACCGTACAGACGGGCGAGCTCCTCGATCAGGTCGACTTCCAGGCTGATGTCGAAGCGATGGCTTGGCACTTCTACGCGCCACTGCCCTGCTCCATCGGCAGAAACCTTCAGACCCAAGCCACTGAGCAGTCGCTCGACTTCGGCCGAATCCATTTCCATACCCAGCATCTGAGTGATGCGTTGCGCCCGCAGGGTAACTGGCGCAATCGACGGCAGGTGCTGCTCGCTGACGGTTTCGATGATCGGGCCAGCTTCGCCACCAGTGATATCCAGAAGCAAGCCGGTGGCACGCTCCATGGCTTCACGGGCCAGTTGCCAATCCACGCCACGCTCATAGCGGTGCGAGGCATCGGTGTGCAGCCCGTAGGAACGGGCCTTGCCAGCAACAGCAATCTGATCGAAAAACGCGCTTTCCAGGAATACATCGCGAGTAGTCGCAGTGTTGACACCACTGTGTTCGCCACCCATCACGCCGGCGATGGCCAAGGCGCGGGTATGGTCGGCAATCACCAACGTATCGCTACGCAGACTGACTTCCTGACCATCGAGCAGTACCAACTTCTCGCCTTCTTCAGCCATGCGTACGCGGATGCCGCCATTAATTTCGGCGAGATCAAAGGCATGCAGTGGTTGACCCAACTCCAGCATCACGTAGTTAGTGATGTCGACGGCAGCGTCGATGCTGCGCACGTCACCACGACGCAGACGCTCGACCATCCACAGCGGCGTTGGTTTGGACAAGTCAACGTTACGGATCACACGACCCAAGTAACGCGGGCAAGCGGCTGGCGCCAGCACTTCGATCGAACGCACTTCGTCGTGCACGGCCGGCACTACAGCAACCACCGGGCGGGTGACTTCAGCGGCGTACAGCGCGCCGACTTCACGGGCCAGACCGGCCAAGGACAGACAGTCACCGCGGTTCGGGGTCAGATCGACCTCGATGCTGGCGTCGTCCAGGCTCAGGTATTCACGAATGTCCTGACCCACTGGCGCATCGGCCGGCAATTCCATCAGGCCATCGTTGCCTTCACCGACTTGCAGCTCGGCTTGCGAGCACAGCATGCCATTGGACTCAACGCCCCGCAGCTTGGCTTTCTTGATTTTGAAGTCACCTGGCAGTTCGGCACCGATCATGGCGAACGGGATCTTCAGGCCCGGGCGCACGTTTGGCGCACCGCACACGACCTGGAAAGTCTCCGAGCCATTGCTGACCTGGCAAACGCGCAACTTGTCGGCGTCCGGGTGTTGCTCGGTGCTCAGCACCTCGCCCACTACCACACCGGTGAATTCGCCGGCGGCCGGCGTAACGCTATCGACCTCAAGACCGGCCATCGACAGACGAGCAACCAGCTCGTCACGACTTACCTGCGGGCTTACCCAGCCACGCAGCCATTGTTCACTGAATTTCATCCTGCTCTCCTAAGAATTCGTTACGACTAGCGAAATTGCGCGAGGAACCGCAAGTCGTTGTCGAAGAACAGACGCAAGTCGTTCACGCCGTAACGCAGCATGGCCAGACGCTCAACGCCCATGCCGAAGGCAAAGCCCGAGAACTCTTCCGGGTCGATCCCGGACATGCGCAACACATTCGGGTGAACCATGCCGCAGCCCATCACTTCCAGCCAGCCAGTCTGCTTGCAGACGCGGCAGCCTTTACCGCTGCACATCACGCATTCCATGTCGACTTCGGCGGATGGCTCTGTGAACGGGAAGTACGAAGGGCGAAAACGCACGGCCAGTTCTTTTTCAAAGAACACGCGCAGGAACTCTTCGATGGTGCCTTTCAAGTCAGCGAAGTTGATATCACGGTCGACCAGCAGGCCTTCGACCTGGTGGAACATCGGGGAGTGGGTGATATCGGAGTCGCTACGGTACACACGGCCTGGGCAGACGATGCGGATCGGCGGCTGTTTCGATTCCATGGTGCGGACCTGTACCGGCGAGGTATGGGTGCGCAGCAACATGTTGGCATTGAAATAGAAGGTGTCATGCATCGACCGGGCCGGGTGATGGCCTGGGATGTTGAGTGCTTCGAAGTTGTGATAGTCGTCTTCAACCTCAGGGCCTTCGGCAATGCCGTAGCCGATATGGGTGAAGAACTGCTCGATTCGTTCCAGAGTGCGTGTGACCGGATGCAGACCACCCGAGGTCTGGCCACGGCCAGGCAGGGTCACGTCAATGGACTCGGCAGACAGTTTGGCGGCCAGGTCGGCCTCTTCAAACAGTGCCTTGCGCGCATTGAGAACCTCTGTGACACGCTCCTTGGCAACGTTGATCAGCGCGCCGACTTGCGGACGTTCTTCTGCCGGCAAATTCCCCAGGGTCTTCATCACCTGAGTCAATTCACCCTTTTTGCCAAGGTAGTGAACCCGGATTTGCTCCAGGGCATTGATATCTTCAGCGCTTTGCACAGCCTCTAGTGCTTGAGAGACGAGCGCATCCAGGTTTTCCATGTACAGACTCCAGATACAAAATAGGGGAAGAGCTTGAAGGCTCTTCCCCTATTTATGACGTTTAACACCTGACCCCACAGAGATGAGACCGGGTGACTGTCGGGGGTACTTAAGCCAAGGTGGCTTTAGCTTTCTCGACAATCGCAGCAAACGCCGCTTTTTCGTTCACTGCCAGATCAGCCAGAACCTTACGGTCGATCTCGATGGACGCTTTTTTCAGGCCGGCAATGAAACGGCTGTAGGACAGACCGTTGATACGTGCACCAGCGTTGATACGAGCGATCCACAGAGCGCGGAACTGACGTTTTTTCTGACGACGGTCACGGTAGGCGTATTGGCCTGCCTTGATTACCGCTTGCTTGGCAACACGGAATACGCGCGAGCGAGCGCCGTAGTAGCCTTTAGCAAGTTTCAGAATTTTTTTGTGACGTTTACGGGCAATGACGCCACGCTTTACACGAGCCATGAGTTACTTCCTCTATTCTTGACTAAATTAACGAAGGCGCAGCATGCGCTCGACTTTTGCCACGTCACACGGTGCCAGCAAGCTGCTACCGCGCAGTTGACGCTTACGCTTGGTCGACATTTTAGTCAGGATGTGGCTCTTGAAAGCGTGCTTGTGCTTGATACCGTTAGCAGTTTTCAGAAACCGCTTAGCAGCACCACTTTTAGTTTTCATTTTTGGCATGTTCGGATACTCCGCATTCAGTTGATAAACATAATCAGAAGGCCTGCCGTGCCCTATTGATTACTTCTTCTTTTTCGGGGCGATGACCATGATCAGCTGGCGTCCTTCCATCTTAGGATGCTGTTCGACCGAACCGTACTCGAGCAAGTCACCTTCAACTCGCTTGAGGAGTTCCATCCCCAGCTCCTGGTGGGCCATCTCACGGCCGCGGAATCGCAAGGATACCTTGGCCCTGTCCCCATCACTCAGGAAACGTACCAGGTTGCGCAGTTTTACCTGGTAATCCCCTTCCTCCGTCCCTGGACGAAACTTGATTTCTTTAACCTGAATCTGCTTCTGGTTTTTCTTGGCCGCGGCAATCTGCTTCTTCTTTTCGAAGATCGATTTGCCGTAGTCCATCAGTTTGCAAACAGGGGGTACTGCATCGGCGGAAATTTCCACCAGATCCAGTTTGGCCTCTTCAGCCTTAAGAAGCGCGTCTTCAATTGACACAATCCCAAGCTGTTCACCTTCAGCCCCAATTAACCGAACCTCGCGTGCCGAGATATTCTCGTTGATCGGGGCCTTCGGTGCAGCTCGTTTATCTTGTCTCATTTCACGCTTAATAGTAATTACTCCGAATCTGGGCGACCACGCCGGGAAACCGCTTGAGCGAGGAACTCGGCGAACTGGGCGACGGGCATCGAGCCCAGGTCAGCACCTTCACGAGTACGCACAGCGACAGTCTGCATCTCGACTTCCCGATCTCCGATAACCAAGAGATAAGGAACCTTGAGCAAAGTATGCTCGCGGATTTTAAAGCCGATCTTTTCATTTCTCAAGTCAGACTTGGCACGAAATCCGCTTTCGTTGAGAGTTTTTTCAACCTCAGCGGCGAAATCAGCCTGTTTATCAGTGATATTCATGATCACTGCCTGGGTCGGAGCCAGCCACGCAGGGAATGCACCCTCGTAGTGCTCGATCAGGATTCCGACGAAACGTTCGAAGGAGCCAAGGATCGCCCGGTGCAACATAACCGGGTGCTTGCGACTGTTATCTTCAGAGACGTATTCGGCTCCCAGACGGACAGGCAGGTTAAAATCGAGCTGAAGGGTACCACACTGCCAGACGCGACCAAGGCAATCTTTCAGCGAAAATTCGATCTTCGGACCGTAGAACGCACCCTCGCCCGGCTGCAGATCGTACGGCAGGCCAGCACTATCAAGGGCTGCAGCCAGGGCCGCTTCGGCGCGATCCCACAATTCGTCGGAACCGACGCGTTTTTCCGGACGAGTGGACAGCTTCATCTCGACGTCTTTGAAGCCGAAGTCGGCATAAACGTCCATGGTCAGCTTGATGAACGCAGCGGATTCGGCCTGCATCTGCTCTTCAGTGCAGAAGATGTGGGCGTCGTCCTGAGTGAACGCGCGCACACGCATGATGCCGTGCAGTGCGCCCGATGGCTCATTACGATGGCAAGCACCGAATTCGGCCAGGCGCATTGGCAGTTCACGGTAGCTTTTCAGGCCCTGATTGAACACTTGCACGTGGCAAGGGCAGTTCATCGGCTTGATGGCGTAGTCACGGTTTTCCGACTGCGTGGTGAACATGTTGTCGGCGTAGTTGGCCCAATGCCCGGACTTCTCCCACAGACTGCGGTCAACGACCTGCGGAGTTTTGATCTCCAGGTAACCGTTGTCGCGCTGAACCTTGCGCATGTATTGCTCGAGCACCTGGTACAGAGTCCAGCCGTTCGGATGCCAGAACACCATGCCCGGCGACTCTTCCTGGGTGTGAAACAGACCCAGACGCTTGCCGATCTTGCGGTGATCGCGCTTCTCGGCTTCTTCGATGCGCTGGATGTAAGCCGCCAGCTGCTTTTTGTCTGCCCACGCCGTGCCGTAAACGCGCTGCAATTGCTCGTTCTTGGCATCGCCACGCCAGTAGGCGCCGGACAACTTGGTCAGCTTGAAGGATTTCAGGAAGCGCGTGTTAGGCACGTGCGGACCGCGGCACATGTCGACATATTCTTCGTGATAGTACAGACCCATGGCCTGTTCGTTCGGCATGTCTTCGACCAGGCGCAGTTTGTAGTCTTCACCGCGGGCCTTGAACACTTCGATCACTTCGGCACGCGGAGTGACTTTCTTGATCACGTCGTAATCTTTTTCGATCAGCTGCTGCATGCGCTGTTCGATGGCGGCCAGGTCGTCCGGAGTGAAAGGACGTTCGAAGGCGATGTCGTAATAGAAGCCTTCGTCGATGACCGGACCGATGACCATCTTGGCCGTCGGGTACAGCTGCTTGACCGCATGGCCAACCAGGTGGGCGCAAGAGTGGCGAATGATCTCCAGCCCCTCTTCATCCTTTGGCGTAATGATTTGCAGCGTAGCGTCGCTGCCGATGATGTCGCTGGCGTCGACCAGCTTGCCATCGACCTTGCCGGCCACGGTGGCTTTGGCCAGGCCTGCACCAATGGATGCAGCGACCTCGGCTACGGATACCGGGTGATCGAATGAACGTTGACTGCCGTCGGGAAGAGTAATAGTTGGCATGGCGCCTCCTCTCCTAGTGGTGACCCCTACCAAAGGTCACGTGGGTTGGGATGAGCCAGTACAAGATCCGATCCAGGCCATTCAATGACGAACGCCTGCCTTACAGCGGCAGGAGCCTTGCGGCCAACCGGAAAACCGAACCAGAGTGACTGGGATTCAAATCAGGGTTATTCGCACATTTGCCGCTACCGGGACTGAAGGCCATCCGGAGCCTGCAAACGCCCGAGGCAGGCATGCTAGCACAGATGAACGGTCGTCGATGCGCCGAGGCTTTGTCTTGGGGCGAATCGGGCAATTTTATGCCAGAGTGCTGAACTAGAACCCTGTTTTACCCCTCAGATAACAAGACATTGACCCACAAGGAGCATCCCAGCATGCATCTGAAACGTTTATTCGCAGTAGTCGCCCCTATCGTTTTGCTGCTGCCACTGGCCGCCCATGCCGATTGGCCGAAGGGCGAACGCGAGAAATACATGGCTCAGTGCACAGAAGCAGCTACGCCACAGATCGGAGCTGCTGCAGCGAAGTCTCACTGCGCTTGCGGCGCCGATGCGATCAAGTCGTACCCTGCCAAAGACATTCAGTCCCTGATGGACAACACTGCCAGTGATGCCCTGAAACAAAAAGCATTGACCCAAATCTCGTCGTGTAAAGCCGAAAACAAAGCGAAAAAATAAGCCCGACAGAGCGCTTTTTTCGCCTGCAACGACAGTAAAAAGCCTCTGAAAACCGATTTTTCGTACAATTTATGCAGGTTTTACAGGTTTTTTTATCGTCTTTACTTTCGGCTGAAAGCCTTGTAAAACGGGGCTTTCAGCTACATCAAGCAGCAAACGGAACGCGACTGCTGGGCAAACAGCACGTCCGGGGGGCTCCCAAAGCGAACATTTCGACTATGATACCCCGGTGTGCCCAGTTGGCCTGAGCAGCACAGCACTACTGAAAATATATGTTTCTTGGAGATACACCATGTCTAATCGCCAAACCGGCACCGTTAAATGGTTCAACGATGAAAAAGGCTTCGGCTTCATCACTCCTCAAGGTGGCGGTGACGACCTGTTCGTACACTTCAAAGCTATCGAAAGCGACGGTTTCAAAAGCCTGAAAGAAGGCCAAACCGTTTCCTTCGTGGCTGAGAAAGGCCAAAAGGGTATGCAAGCTGCACAAGTTCGCCCAGAGTAAGTTTCTGGCGCACTAAAAAAACCCCGTCCATGTGACGGGGTTTTTTATGGGCGAAACAAAAGCGCGAAATGATCAGCCACAGTTGACTCGGGTCACAACCCGGCTGGCATCGGTGTTCAGGTTAAGACGATCGGAGCGGTACTCCAGGGTCACCATGTCGGTGGGCAAGAGGAACCGTGCATTTTGCGCACCTGCGCGAGTGCGTGCCTGCTCCAGCAGTTCAGGCGAAGCCTTTTTGCCAATGGTGAATTCGGCAGCTTTTGCCTCACAACGGCTGTGGCCCGTGTCAGTCGTGGTGACAGGGTCTGTTGTCGACTCGGTGGAGGTAGTGCTGCAACCGGCCAACATGGCAACGGCGAACAAAGTACCCAATGACGCGAGCTTCCAAGGCATGAAGCCTCCTTTTTCAATAGTTAAGCTGAGATCGTGCGACCGCCAATCTGGCGTTTTGTTTCACGGAGAGTACTAGCACCCTGCCCTCTATTGGGACACGCGGCGAGTTTGCCTGAGCATTGCCCTGCCGTTTACCACTCAATCGTGACTGAATATGAACAGCGCTCAATAGACGTCAATGTAGTCAAACGGCGGAATCGGCCAGTTCTCTTTCAGCGCGTTGAAAATCTGCATGACCCATACCTCGTCACTGGCCGCGACCAATCCTACATAACCGGAACCCTTGGCCCACGTCTCCAGACGAAACAACAGTCCACTGATATCAGTACCGCCTACAACGCCTGACGAAATGTAGGCGATGCCGCCCTTGGTGACTCGCAATTGAGTGTGCTCATCGTCGCTGGAAGAGGCCAGCAGCTGACGCACCGCCTCAAGGGTCAAGCCGTCAGGAGTGTTCAAATCGATCTGCACAGCACAGTCCTTGAAAAATCGTCAAAGACCAAGTGTCGCATAGCCCTCCCCTCATGCCTAAGTCGGAGTGTCAAAAGCAGCCCAAAATGGTTTACTCGACACTCAGACTTTCCCGACTTCACGAGCGCCATCATGACCACCGTAAGCATCGACGCCGACATCAAAGCCAAGTGGCCCCAGGGCCACAGCTCTTACAGCCCGGGCAGTCCGGAAGAGTTGGCGATCATTGGTATCGATCTATTAGTCAAGGAATTGGGAACCCAAGCCGCCCAGATATTCATCGCACAGGTATTCGAGAAGTACCCTGCCGACTTTATTGGCCTGATAGATAGCGAGTAAAGGTAAAACCCGCAGGCTGGCACCTGCGGGTATATGGCTTACTTCAGGCGAGCCAGACGCTCGGTCAGCAGGTCAAAGAAGCCCTGGGCGTCGCCACTTTCTACCCAGAAAGCGTTTTTCGGCGCTTTCAAGCCGTCATACCAGTCGACGATGGTTTGGCCGAACGTCGGGCCTTCACGACTATCAACCACCACATTCACCGAGCGACCGGTGAACAGCTCCGGCTTGAGCAGGTAGGCGATGACCGTCGCGTCATGCACCGGGCCACCCGGAATGCCGTAGTGCTCCATGTCGCCTTTGACGTACTCATTGAGAATATCGCCCACCAGCTTGCTGGCATTGTTGTTGATAGCCGCGATCTGTTTAAGACGCGCGTCACTGGTGAGAATCTTGTGGGTTACGTCCAGCGGCAGGTAGGTCAGCTTCACTCCGCTTTTCAACACCACTTCTGCAGCCTGTGGGTCGGCGAACAGGTTGAACTCAGCCACCGGAGTAATGTTGCCACCATTGAAGTGCGCCCCGCCCATGATCACCACTTCCTTGATGCCCTGAACGATCTCAGGTTCCTGGATCAGCGCCAGGGCCAGGTTGGTCTGCGGACCGAGCATGGCGATAGTGATGCTGTGGGGCTTGGCGGCTTTCAAAGTGTCGATCAGGTAATTGACCGCATTGCCTTGGGCCAGGCCTTTTTTCGGCTCATGTACGGTGACGCCCGAAAGTCCTTCCTTGCCATGGATGTTCTCGGCATAGATCGGCGTACGCATCAGCGGCTTCGGAGCGCCCGCGTAGACCGGCACCTCCTCGCGTCCCGCCCACTCGCGGGCCAGTCGCGCATTACGCGAAGTCTTGTCCAGACGCACATTGCCGGCGACGGTGGTCAGCGCACGAATGTTCAGCTCTTGCGGCGATGCCAGCGCAAACAGCAAGGCAACCACGTCATCGGCACCCGGGTCGGTGTCGATGATCAAGTCGATCTTTTCCGCCGCCTGGGCGCTTGTTGCGGTAATCAGGGACAAAAGCAGCAAACTCCGGAGCAGGTGGTGCAGTTTCTGAGCATAGCGGTACATAGCGCACTCCTTGTGCGTGGGACAACAGAAAGACAACAGCGAGTTAGAACGTAACCCCTGCCACCAGCACGATGTTGCAGTACGGCTGACATTCGCCCGTACGAACAATCGCCCGTGCCTGTCGGCTGAGGACTTTGAACTGGTCATGACTGAGCAGCTCACGCCGACCCAGCGCACCGTCGGCATTCAGCTCATCGAGCGTTGCCAATGCCGAAGGCTTTTTGCCCAGGATCTCATGGGCCAATACATGGCTCTCGACCTGCATTTCGCTGAGCACAACCTTCAATGTGCTGACGAAGTCCGGGATACCGTGGGTCAGGGCCAGGTCAATCAGCTCAACGCCTGGCGGCACCGGCAGACCCGCGTCGCCAATTACTACTATGTCGCCATGGCCCAGGGAGGCGATCAGCCGCGATAACGCGACATTGAGCAAAGGGGTCTTTTTCATGGTGCGTTAAAGGCCTGTACGTCGGACAAGTTGGGAATCGAGGGTTGCGCGCCAGCACGGGTCACCGACAGCGCGGCGGCGACCTGGCCGAAACGGATCGCGTCGGCTTCGCTTTTGCCAGCCGCCAGCGCAGCGGCGAAACCACCGACGAAGGTGTCGCCAGCCGCCGTGGTATCGACAGCTTTCACCTTCGGCGCAGGGAAGTGCTCGAAGCCTTTGCCGTTGGCAAACAGCGAACCTTGAGCACCGAGGGTGATGATGACCTTGCCGGCGCCCAACGAGATCAGCCGGGATGCAGCGGTTTCGGCAGATGCCAGGGAATCCACTGGCACACCACTCAGTGCCGCAGCTTCGCTTTCATTGGGAATCAGATAATCGATGGACGCGTACCATTCCGCCGGCAGCGGACGGCTGGCCGGCGCCGGGTTGAGGATCACGGTCTTGCCCAACTCACGGCCGCGCTTGAGCGCATGACCGACCGTGGCATCCGGGACTTCCAGCTGGCAGATGATCACGTCCGCCGCCTGCAACACGGCGTCGAAACGATCAATTACCTCTGCAGTCAGCGCACCGTTCGCACCGGCAACGATCACGATTGCGTTCTGGCTGTTGTCATCGACCACGATCAACGCTACGCCACTGGAATCGTCGACGGTGCTGACCGCTTGGCAATCGATCTGCTCAGCCAACAGCGCCCCGCGCAATTGTTCGCCGTAGGCATCGCTGCCCACGCAACCAACCATCGACACCTGCGCCCCCAGTCTCGCCGCGGCAACTGCCTGATTCGCGCCCTTGCCACCGGAAACCGTGGCAAACGACTCGCCGATCAGCGTTTCACCACCACGGGGCAGCCGTGGCGCCCGGGTGACCAGGTCCATGTTCAGACTGCCGATAACCACTACTTTTGCTGGCATGCGTCACTACTCATCAATTCTGTTTCAGCGGTGCTGTTGATTTTGCGGCTTTCTATTTCAACGGAACTGGGCGAACACGCCGGCCAGCGGCGCAGTCGACTCCCGCAGGACAATACTGGGCGTCACGATCCGTTGATCGGTGGCCATGTCCGGCGTGGCGATTCTTCTTAAAAGCACTTCGGCCGCCATCTCGCCGAGCTGCAGGATCGACTGCCCCACGGTGGTCAGCGCCGGGTACACATAGCGGCTCATTTGAATATCGTCGAAGCCGATTACCGACAGTTCCGTCGGCACGCGAATATTGCGCTCGGCCGCCGCTCGCAGCACACCAATACCGATCATGTCGTTACCGGCAAAGATTGCGCTGGGCGGGTTGTTTTCCAGCAGGATCGCGGCAGTGTTGTAACCGCCAGTACTGGTGAAGTCGCTTTCCAGCATGCGCTCGCGTGCTACTTCGACACCTGCCTCTTTCAGGGCACGGCAATAACCGGCCAGACGCATCTGCGCCACACTGGTACTCGCCGGGCCACCAATGGTTGCGATGTCCCGGTGCCCCAATTCCAGAAGGTGGCGGGTTGCCAGATAGGCGCCGTATTCGTGATCGATCCGCACCATGTCGGCATTCACACCTTCCAGTCCACGGTCGACGATCACCATCGGCGTGCGCACGCCCGCCAGGCCCTCCGCCAGCCCCGCGTCACCGCCCGCCGAAGCGACAATCAGCCCGTCGATGCGCTTTTCCAGCAGCACGCGCAGGTAACTGCGCTGCTTGTCCGGGTTGTCATCGGAGTTACAGAGAATTACGCAGTAGCCATTACGCTCGCAGTAATCCTCGATGCCGCGCGCCAGTTCGGCGAAGTACGGGTTGAGGCTGTTGGGCACCAGCAGTCCGATGGTCGCCGTGGTTTTGGCCTTGAGGGACCGGGCCACGGCGCTGGGCACGTAGTCGAGGGTTTTGATCGCGGCCTCAACCTTGACCCGCACCTCTTCGCTCACCGGCCGGGTCTTGTTCACTACGTGGGAAACCGTGGTGTAGGAAATCCCCGCGAGCGCTGCCACATCCTTGATTGTTGCCATGTCTCAGGTCCGCCGGCTTGCGCGCTGACTGCGATAAGTATCAAGCACCACCGCCACCACGATCACTGCGCCGGTGATGATGCGTTTGGTGGGTTCAGTCGCGCCGATCTGCGCAAGACCGGCCGCCAATACGGAGATGATCAGAACCCCGAAGAACGTACTGATGACCGAACCGCGACCGCCCATCAGGCTGGTGCCGCCGATCACGACCGCGGCGATCACTTGCAGCTCCAGCCCGGAGCCGGCATTCGGATCCGCCGCTTCCAGACGGGAAATCTGGAACAGCGCGGCAATACCGGCCAGCAGCCCCATCAGACTGAATACCAGAATCTTGTAGGGCTTCGGATTGATCCCTGCCAGACGCACCGCCTCTTCGTTGGTGCCGATGCCGATCAGGTAGCGACCGAACACGGTACGCGTCAGCACTGCCTGGGCAATGAAGATGATCAGCAAGGCAATGATGAACGACGGCGAGATGCCAAAGGCGATCGGGTTGGACAACCAGGCGAAGGCGTCACCGATGTAGGCCGTGCGCGACCCGGTCATCTGATACGCCACGCCACGGGCCATTTCCAGCACGCCGAGGGACACGATGAACGACGGAATCCGCCATGCCACAGTGATCGAACCGGTGATGGTCCCGGCCAGCGCTGCCGCCGCCATTCCGAGCAGCGCCGCAGGCAGCACGCTCCAACCCCAACCGAGAATCGCCACGCTGACCGTTGACGCCGCCAGCGCAAGCACCGAACCCACCGACAGGTCGATGCCGCCGATGATCAACACGAACGTCATGCCGACCGCCAGCACCATCAAGTCCGGAATCTGGTTGGCCAGGGTGCTGAAAGTGTCATAGGACAGGAAATGGCTGCTCAGAACCGAGAACAGCGCAACCATTGCCAGCAAGGCACCGGCCAGTCCCAGATAGGTACCGAGGCCATAAAAGTTGCCACTACGTTTGCCGGCAGTCACTGCAGTATTCATGCGAGATCCCTAGGCGCTGCTTCGTTGAGCAACGCGTCACGTTTTTGGTAGCCGGCGAACGCGGCGGCAAGCAAATCATCCTGGGTCCAGCTGTCACGCTCGAAGGTGTCGATCAGACGTCCCGCCGAGAGCACGCCGATGCGGTCGCAGATCAACATCAGCTCACGCAGGTCGCTGGACACCACCACCAGCGCTTTGCCTTGACGGGTCAGCTCACCGAGCAAGGCGTAAATGTCAAACTTGGCGCCGACATCGATGCCACGCGTTGGCTCGTCGAACAGCATTACCGAGCAATCACGCTCAAGCCAGCGGCCGATCACGACTTTCTGCTGATTGCCGCCGGACAGTTCCGACACCAATTGCGTCGGGCTGGAGCTGCGGATGCGCATGGTGTCGACCTGACGCTGGGCCAGCGCCATCTCGTCACCCTTGTTGACAATGCCCGCGCTGGAAATCACCGGCATATTGCCCAAGGCAATATTCGCGCTGATCGACTGGGTCAGCAGCAGGCCTTCGCCCTTGCGATCTTCGGTGATCAAGGCGATGCCATGACCGACCGCGTCAGCCGGCGACCGGATACTGACAACCTGTGCTGGCGAGCCGAGTGCAACCGTGCCGCTGTCCGCTTTATCGGCACCGAAGATCAAGCGCAGCAACTCAGTGCGCCCTGCCCCGATCAAGCCGGAAATCCCGTAGATCTCGCCGGCGCGCACCTCGAAGGACACATCGCGAACCTTGTCGGAACGGGTCAGCCCGTTGACCGTCAAGGCTGGAGCGCCGATCTTGCGCGGGCCCATATCGATGTGTTCGCCGAGTTCACGACCGACCATCAGCGTTACCAGTTGCTCGCTGTTGTAATTGGCCATCGGCTCGACGCAAACCAGGTTGCCATCGCGCAGTACCGCAATACGCTGAGCGACCCGCGCCAGTTCTTCGAGACGGTGCGAGATATAGATGATCGACACGCCGCGAGCTTGCAGGCGAGTGATCTGCTCGAACAGCATCTCGACTTCACGATTGGTCAACATCGCGGTCGGTTCGTCGAGGATCAGCACGTGGCAATCGCCGATCAGATTGCGGGCGATCTCCACCATTTGCTGGTGACCGATGCCCAATTCGCCCACCAGCGTGTCCGGGTCAATCGCGTCGAGGCCGACCTGGGCCATCGCTTCGATCGCCGCCTTGCGCAATTGCTTGCGACTGATCCAGCCGCCATTGCTGGGCAAGTTGTCGAGAAACAGGTTTTCCGCCACCGACAGGGTCGGCAACAGATTGAGCTCCTGCATCACCATGCGAATGCCGAGGTCTTCGGCCTGAGCGCGGCTTGCGGGGCGGTAATCCTGCCCCTGGAATTGCATGTGGCCGGTGGTCGGCGTGACCAGCCCGCCGATGATCTTCGACAGCGTGCTTTTCCCCGCGCCGTTTTCGCCGGTCAACGCCAGCACTTCACCGCGCATCAGCGTCAGGTCGATGCCGGTCAGGACCGGTTGGGCGTAGGTCTTACCGATACCGCTGACCGAGAGGACAGCGTTCGGGGCGGAAACTGACATAAAAACTCTCCATGCGCTCGCCCCGACGGGCGAGCACCGTTGTGTCGCCAGAAGGACTACTTGGTAACCAGCTCTACCGGAGTTTCGATCACACCATTGGTGCCGCTGTCGACTTTTTCACCCTTGATGATCTTCAGCGCAGTCTCGATGCCGAACACGGCTTGCTTGGCCGCAAACTGGTCAGCGGTGGCCAGGACACGGCCATCCTTGAGCATTGGCTTGATGGCGTTGATGTTGTCGTAACCGACCACTTGCACCTTGCCGGCCTTGCCCGCTGCACGCACGGCAGATACTGCGCCGACGGCCATGCTGTCGTTGCCGGCCAGCAGGGCTTTGACTTGCGGGTACTCGCTGAGGATCGAGGCAGCCACTTTGTTGCCCTTGTCGATTTCCCAGTCACCAGACTGCAAAGAGACGACCTTGATCTGCGCCGCTTCCATCGCATCCTTGAAGCCTGCGGTTCTTTGCTGTGCGTTGGTGGTGGTTGAAACGCCTTCGATGATGCCGACTTCGTCTCCGGCCTTCAGTTGCTTGGCCAGGTACTCGCCCACCAGACGCGCGCCTTTGCGGTTATCCGGGCCTACGAACGGTACAGTGATGTTTTTGCTTTTGACCACAGCAGGGTCCAGCTGGTTGTCGATGTTGATCACGGTGATACCGGCATCGATGGCTTTCTTGATCACCGGAACCATGGCCTTGGAGTCAGCCGGCGCGATGACCAGCGCATTGACCTTGGCCAGAATCATTTGCTCGACGATGCGTGTCTGGCCAGCTGTGTCGGTTTCGTCTTTGATGCCGTTGGAGATCAGCTCGAAATCGCCGGAGTGGTCTTTCTGATAGGCCTTGGCGCCGTCTTCCATGGTCAGGAAGAATTCATTGGCCAGGGATTTCATGACCAATGCGACTTTGGGTTTTTCAGGCGTTTCGGCGAAGGCCGAAGAGACGGGTAACGCGACGGATGCGGCAGCCAGCATAGCGACAGCGAGAAGACGTCCAGCGAATGGCAGCTTCATGGGTTCACTCCGATCTTATGATTATTTTGAGCAACGCTTGCGCTGGCGTAGGCTTCATTGCGCTCACAGATGGATAACCACCACGAGCACCGCGCAAACGTTTGCGAGACCGAACTATGCGAACCCTGCCGACATTTGTCAACGAGCAGAGAGGACCATTTATTTGAACTGGCTGGCAAAAGCCGGGCATTCAAGTCATGCCGTGGTGTTGACCACCGTTCCGGTGCTGGAACCCTTGGCCAGTTCCTTGACCAGGGCCGCGGACACTTCCAACAACGCCCCATTGGTGTCGGCAATCTGTCCTTGAAATGCCATGACCACAGTGGCCTTGGCTTCCGGTGTCGGATAAGACGCCGCCTGCGCTGCGGCTAATTGTTGCTGTTGCTCGCGCAGTTGCTGTTGTAGCTCTTGCATGCGTTTGAGCAGGACTTTCACCGCCACACTCTGGTTGCTCTCGTCTGGGGTTTCGGTCTGCGCGCCCGTGCTTTTATCCAACCCCAAAGGGCCAGTCTTGACTTGATTACCATCGCCTTCCATTGTGCCCAGCGCTTTGTCGGCAGCCTCTACGGTGGCGTCATTCAAAGCTCGGATCGTAGCGGCGGATTTGCCACCAATGGTGACGCCTGCAGCGTTTGAGATACCAATGGATAACGACATGTGAACTCCTGAGTAGAAAGATCCTTTAAAGGAGCATCGACCGAAGCGCGGGTTTCTTTAGCAATGATTCGTAATCTTGCAAGACGATTTACTCGACAGAGGTTGTAGTACTTTTCGGAGAGCCGAACACAAACACTCAACGCGTTCGGAAACCCGGACAACCGGCGGTGCACTCCCTCCGGAGACACAGATAAATATTTATATAAATCATCAAGTTAAAAGTTTTTCTCATTCAAAGTACGACTGGTACAGATCCTGCTCATCTCATTCACCCCAAGCGTTCAGATCCGCTGGGGGCGCATCTAGATGAACCTGCATCAGCACCGTCTCACTACTAGAGAGAAAAATAATGACATCTGCTTTCAAGACCTTCGTTCCGGGCGCTTTGGCCCTCTTGCTGCTCCTGCCTACTGCCCTTCAGGCAAAAGAAGTCGAAACCCAACAGAAACTGGCAAACGTGGTGATCCTGGCCACCGGCGGCACCATTGCTGGCGCGGGCGCCAGCGCCGCCAATAGTGCGACCTATCAAGCGGCAAAAGTCGGCATCGAACAATTGATCGCCGGGGTTCCGGAACTCAGCCAACTGGCTAACGTTCGTGGCGAACAGGTCATGCAGATCGCGTCCGAAAGCATCACCAACGAAAACCTGCTGCAACTGGGTCGTCGCGTGGCCGAACTGGCAGACAGCAAGGACGTCGACGGCATCGTCATCACCCACGGCACCGACACCCTGGAAGAAACCGCCTACTTCCTGAACCTGGTGGAAAAAACCGACAAGCCAATCATCGTTGTCGGCTCCATGCGCCCGGGCACCGCCATGTCGGCCGATGGCATGCTGAACCTGTACAACGCAGTGGCCGTGGCCAGCAGCAAAGAGGCTCGCGGCAAAGGCGTACTGGTGACCATGAACGATGAAATCCAGTCGGGTCGTGACGTCAGCAAAATGATCAACATCAAGACCGAGGCATTCAAAAGTGCCTGGGGCCCGCTGGGCATGGTGGTCGAAGGCAAATCCTACTGGTTCCGCTTGCCGGCCAAGCGTCACACCATGGACTCGGAATTCGACATCAAAAACATCAAGAGCCTGCCTGATGTCGAAATCGCCTATTCCTACGGCAATGTCAGCGATACCGCTTACAAAGCGTTGGCTCAGTCTGGCGCCAAAGCCATCATTCACGCCGGTACTGGCAATGGCTCTGTCTCGTCCCGTGTAGTCCCATCACTGCAAGCCCTGCGCAAGGACGGCGTGCAAATCATTCGTTCGTCCCACGTCAACGCCGGCGGTTTCGTACTGCGTAACGCTGAACAACCAGACGACAAGTACGACTGGGTTGTAGCGCACGACCTGAACCCGCAAAAGGCTCGCATCCTGGCCATGGTCGCACTGACCAAGACCAACGACAGCAAAGAGCTGCAGCGGATGTTCTGGGAATACTGATTGGCCCTCGCCCGACCGGCTCCGGTAGGGCACCGCTTCCACCACTCGCCAAACCCAGGCGAGTGGCTTACAAGCCCTCCCGATATTTCGATAAAAATTTTCCCTTCGTCCTACACCAAACGGAAAAAATTGCTGTCAGAGGATTTTCTTGAATTTTAAGCAGTTGCGAAAATGCTTACAGTTAAATACTGTATGCACGTACAGCTTAATAAGGATAATTCCGTGGCCAACACCTCTGCCTCTCCTGACTCCTATGCACGCATGGGTATGCGCGTTCAAAAAATCATCAATTCCCCCTCCGCCCAAAAAGCCAAAGCAGCGTTGATCTTCCGTCTGCCGGACGAACCCGTGGATGAGTGGGAACAATTGCTCGAAGAAATCGACGAGAACGACAACGTCACCCTCGCCTATCGCGACGATGGCGGCGTGCAGATTTTTTGGGTTGTGCCGAAGGAAGATTGAGTCAATGAGTGTCCGCTGGCTTGCTTTGCTGTTTTTGTTCATCACCCTCGGCGCCCAGGCTGGCGCCCCACGCACCTTCAACGAAGCCAAGAAAGTGGCCTGGAAGCTCTACGCACCGCAATCCACAGAGTTCTATTGCGGGTGCAAATACACCGGCAACAAGGTCAACCTCGCAGCCTGCGGTTATGTACCGCGTAAAAACGCCAAGCGCGCTTCCCGCATCGAGTGGGAGCACATTGTTCCGGCCTGGCAGATCGGCCATCAGCGTCAGTGCTGGCAAGAAGGTGGGCGCAAGAACTGCACGCGTTATGATCCGGCCTACCAGAAGGCCGAAGCCGACCTGCACAACCTGGTGCCGAGCATTGGCGAAGTGAATGGCGATCGCAGCAACTTCAGTTTCGGCTGGTTGCCGGTGCAGTCGGGCCAATATGGCTCGTGCCTGACCCAGGTCGACTTCAAGGCGAAGAAGGTCATGCCCCGCCCGTCCATACGCGGCATGATCGCTCGAACGTATTTCTACATGAGCAAGCAATATGGTTTGCGCCTGTCGAAACAGGATCGACAGCTCTACGAAGCCTGGAATAAAACCTATCCGGTAGAGGCCTGGGAACGACAGCGCAACCAAAGCGTGGGGTGCGTCATGGGACGCGGCAACGAGTTTGTCGGCCCCGTCGATATGAAAGCCTGCGGTTAAGCGCTCGCTGAAAACACAAAAGGCCTCGGGCTTGATATCCGAGGCCTTTGTTCGTTTCTAACCGCCGGCTTTGTGGTAGCGCCAGTAGCCCATCAGGCTGAGTGACTTCTTGGCATCTCCACGGCGATCCAGCCGTAGAAGCCATCACGGGCAGATTCGGCCGTTTCCCAGAGCGTCACGCATCAAATGAGGACTGCGCCTGGAAAAGGATTGTTACTGGGCTACGGGATGGTCGACAACCAACAGTTCGATGTTCTGTTTCTTCGCCCGGGTGAGCGCCGCGCGCACTTCTGTCTGTTTGGCTTCGGCCTCTGCTTTCGAACCGAATGGCCCGAGCAGAATCCGGGTCTTTCCATTTTCCTTGACGATATTGGAAACGAAACTGTGCTCAATCAACCAGCCGCTCAAATCGCTGACCGCCTGAGGTGTTTCGCCTCGAACTTCAAGATCCCATTGCGGACCGGAGACCACCGAAGGTGCAGTCGCGGCTGCCGGTTGCGGCTTTTGCGCGTCAACACTCTTGCCTTCACCGCATCCCGCCAGCGCCAATACCGCAATTACCAAGACCATTTTGCGCACAACGCGTCCCTCAGAATGCTTAAAGCGGCGATTTTAGCATCCATGAATACTTCCCGAGTGCCGCAAAATGGGCTTAAAACAACGAGAATGATGGTTGCGGCCTCTGTATAGTTACGCCTTGGGAATTAATGCAGCATCTGCGCGTCAGAAAGAGGCACCCAAACCATGAGACTTCGCACTAATCTATAGATACCACCGACCTCTGCACTGTCCGAATCAGGTGCCCTACAAAGCAATCAAGGAGAAGACCATGCTGATACTCACCCGCAAAGTCGGTGAAAGCATAAATATTGGCGATGACATTACGATCACCATTCTGGGCGTTAGCGGCCAGCAAGTCAGAATAGGCATCAATGCCCCGAAAGACGTTGCGGTTCATCGCGAAGAAATCTATCAGCGCATTCAGGCTGGCCTCACTGCTCCAGACAAACCGCAGACTCCCTGAATCCTGTTGCAGTCAGTAGCCAGCCCGTTCGTTACAGCGCAATGGCTGGCTAAAGATTCATGCTCGGCATTTTGCTGGGCACTCGCCTCCTCCCCGATTACGTGAAGCCGATGCTACCGGCTTCGGCCACGCCGTGACTGTCAGATTATTCGCTTTAACCCCGACGAATCCCGCCGTTCTTAGCCGAAGGTCACGCCGCGCGCCATGCCGGTGGCCGCAATCACCATCAACATCAACAACAGCGCTTCGACATGGCTGATGCGTGCAAACAGCCTGGCTCGACCCTGGTCAATCGAAGCGCCCCTGCCCAAGGCGATCCGCCACTTGATCAAGGTGATCATGGGGGCCACTTCAAGCAGCAGAATGATCACGAACAGCGTCATCTTCAAATGGAACAATGGCTGATGAAGGTAATAGTCAGTGCCTTTTTCGTACCCGCCGAAGGCCCGCATCAAACCTGTGATCAGCAAAATACCCGCACAGATGCCCCATACGTTATCGGCAACCAGCACACTGCGAACCGGCGCCGTACCGACAGCCAGGCGGCTTAACGCCGCACCTCGGGTGAGCACCGCCCAAAGGCCCAAGGCAACAGCCAAGAGATGGATCGCCGCAAGAAACCAGTGAAACAGCATAGGGATGCTCCAGACAGGGACAAGGAAACGGGCTTGTCAGTAGTAGTCCAGAATCTGGAAATCTGCCTGCAGGCCGTGACATGACTGGCGAAGAGCCAGCTATCCCCCTATCATGCCGCCCACTGGCCCTTGCGTAAGGAGCCAGAGGATAAACATTCAAAAGGGAATAGACGTGAAAGAGTTCGTAATTGGCGTAAACAACGTTGTTCTGTACGTCGCACTGGCCGTTATCTGGATCGTCGCAGTGGTCATGATCTTCGTTCAGGGCTTCTGGTCCGGGGCAGGCGTCTTCATTACCGGCACCCTGACGTGGTGCATCATCTCCGGCTTCTGGTTCGTACAGTCGGCGACTTATGAAGAACTGAAGAAGCTGAACGCCAAGTAAGATTAGTTTTAGTTGGTAGGGCCTACCAAGCAGGTCCGACAGGATCGTCTTGCACGAGATCCAGATGTGAAGAGCCCAGCGCGATGGCTGGGCTCTGGTTATTTTCTGTTTTCCATCATCTTGTCGGCGAGAGCTTTGGCCCTTTCAATCAACAGATTCTGCCTGTCTTCATGCGTAGCGCCTCCTACAACCGGTGCCGTCAAATTGCTTTCCGCAATCAACGCAGCGCAGAAGTATTGATCCCAAACAGCTCTGTCCTCAGATACCTGCTTGTTCATTTGGTCGGCGATCATATGCGGCTCCTTTTGATGAGGTAGCACCGCTATCTTACGCCTGAATCACTGGCAATCCGTGCCGCTGAAGCTGATCGGCAAACCGGGCGATCATTGACCGGTCCGAGGGCCGATGGCCAGCGCCTTCAGTCGTCTCTATCGTCACGATCACGATCACGATCACGATTGCGGTCATACCCATGATCATGGTCACGACGATCATATCGGCGGTCATACCCGCGATCATCGTCATACCCGCGGTCGTATCCACGACGGTAATCATGATCCCGATCACGATCTCGACCGTACCTTTCTCCGTCGTCCCAGTGAGGCCCACAGCCTCCCAGCAGGAGAGAACCTGAAATAACCATGAACATTATTACTGCACGCTTCATTTGAACGCCCTGAATGCAAAGTCAGCGATATGACCGTGAGGCCGCTGAATGATTCACAGGGTAGATACAACAAGCCAAATCCAAAGCCTGCCTGGAGGTGGGCGTTGAGTTGACGTTTTGAGGTGGGAGTTTTGCAAATCGCAGGCAACAAAAAAGGGCCCACCTTTCGGTGAGCCCTTCTAGACCGCCCAGCAGAGCGGATTTTGTTTGGTAGGCGCGATTGGACTCGAACCAACGACCCCCACCATGTCAAGGTGGTGCTCTAACCAACTGAGCTACGTGCCTGCTGTGAGGCGGCATTCTACGGAATTCCGAAGGGGTGTCAACACCTTTTTTCGAGCTAACCCTATGAATATGCAAAATATTTAATTTTGCGGCTGCAAAGAAGATTTTGCGGTGGCTGGCGGTCGATTTTTATCTCGGGTAGGATCGATACAACTCGTAAAATATATTAAACAGAGGCTGCAGGATGGCGAACACCCCCTACCCGGAATCCTATTACGCCTCATCGGCCAATGCGGTTCCGCCGCGCCCGGCTTTGCAGGATGACGTAGAGACTGACGTCTGTGTGATCGGTGCCGGTTACACCGGCCTGTCCTCTGCCCTGTTTCTGCTGGAAAACGGTTTCCGGGTCACGGTGCTTGAAGCGGCGAAGGTAGGTTTTGGTGCGTCGGGGCGTAACGGTGGCCAGATCGTAAACAGTTATAGCCGCGACATCGATGTGATCGAGCGCAGTGTCGGTCCCAAGCAGGCTCAGTTGCTGGGGCAGATGGCGTTCGAAGGTGGGCGGATCATTCGTGAACGGGTTGCCAAATATAATATCCAGTGCGACTTGAAGGACGGCGGTGTTTTTGCCGCCATTACCGCCAAGCAGATGGGCCATCTGGAATCCCAGAAGCGTCTGTGGGAGCGGTTCGGTCATAACCAACTCGAATTGATGGATCAGCGTCGCATCCGTGAAGTGGTCGCGTGCGATCAATACATCGGCGGCCTGCTCGACATGAGTGGCGGGCATATTCATCCGCTGAACCTGGCGCTGGGCGAAGCGGCAGCTGTGGAGTCGCTGGGCGGCACCATTTATGAGCAATCGCCGGCGGTGCGTATCGAGCGCGGCGCGAATCCGGTAGTGCATACACCTCAGGGCAAGGTCAGGGCCAAGTTCATCATCGTTGCGGGCAACGCGTATCTCGGTAATCTGGTGCCGGAACTGGCCGCCAAATCGATGCCCTGCGGGACTCAGGTGATCACCACTGAGCCCTTGGGCGAAGCGTTGGCCAAGAGCCTGTTGCCGCAGGATTACTGCGTCGAGGACTGCAACTACCTGCTCGACTACTACCGTTTGACCGCAGACAAGCGCCTGGTCTTCGGCGGCGGCGTGGTATACGGCGCGCGGGATCCGGCGAACATCGAGGCGATTATTCGGCCGAAGATGCTCAAGGCCTTCCCGCAGCTCAAGGACGTGAAGATCGATTACGCCTGGACCGGTAATTTCCTGCTGACCTTGTCGCGACTTCCCCAAGTCGGACGCTTGGGCGACAACATCTACTATTCCCAGGGTTGCAGCGGCCATGGCGTGACGTACACCCACCTGGCAGGCAAGGTCCTGGCTGAAGCGTTGCGTGGTCAGGCCGAGCGTTTCGATGCGTTTGCCGACCTGCCCCACTACCCGTTCCCCGGTGGACAACTGCTGCGCACACCATTCGCTGCGTTAGGCGCCTGGTATTACGGATTGCGCGACAAACTCGGCTTCTGACTGACCGGCGCAAAAAAGGGGCAACTGAACAGTTGCCCCTTTTCATTTCAGCTCGGGAAGTCAGCCCCTTCGCTGATTGAGCCTCTGCAAGAATTCGGCCCTGCGCTGCTGGTCCATTTGCTCTTTGGCCAGGAGCTCGGGAAGCAGCTCGGCCGCACGCGATGCATCGAGGATGTAGACACCATCATCATCACCGATAGCCAGGTCGCCAGGCTGTACCTGAACCCCGCCCACATTGATCGACTGATTGACTTCCCCATGGGCGCCAATGCCGCGAGTCGTGTACGAACTGACGTCCCGGCAAAAGACCGGCAACCCATGGCGACGCAATGCACTGACATCCGTGACCGCACCCGACACCACCACCCCGGCCAACCCTTTGATCAGCCCGGCCAGGGTGCGCAGTTCGCCCCAACAGCCACACTCCTGGTCGTTCACACATTCGATCACCAGCACGTCGCCCGGCTCACTCAGCAACAGCGCTTCACGCAAAATGCTGCCATCCGGCGGGAAGACTTTGACGGTGACGACAGTGCCGACCATACGGATGTCGTTGAACAGCGGCTTGATCCCGCGCAGGAAGCCCCGATCGGAAAAATGGCCGATGGTCGACGAAGGGATCGACTGGTAGGCGTTGAGCAGCTCCGGGGTAACGAGCTGCTGGCGAGGGTTGATCTGATAACTCATCGGCATTTCCCGGGACGCAGCAGTGGGCAGGTCGAACAATATTCAGCGGGCTCGGTAGCCAGGTAATAGAAGCAACAGGTTCGTCGAAAGCGAATGCTGCGCTGCCCCTCGTCGACGAGTGTCGGCGGTCGGCGGAAATGGCTCAGCGGGTTGTAATCAAGGCCGAACAGAGCGGGGTCTGCTTGGGTCAGCAACCACCTGAAGTCGGCTTCATAGCGCTCGCGTATCGATGGATCATCGATTTTCGCCATGCGTTTTTCATACAACGAATACACGCGCACGGCGGTGTTTTCCCACAAGATGCGCCGTGAAACACCACTCACCCGGTTGAAGGTTTGCCACAGCGGCTTCAGCAGCCCGGCAAACAGTGACTGCACCACGGCTTCCCGCCAGGCCTCGCGCTCACCTGCGCCGTACGTCAGCGGCAGGGAATGAGCCAGCGGCATCGAAGACGTCCACAGCCCGTCATCGTGGCCGTATTCGACCACCGTGTTGTCCAGCGTCAGCAGCAGTCCTTTGTCGTACACCGACATGGCGTACAAACAGGCGCCGGTGGCCAGGAACGACAGGCGTTTGCCCAGCAGCGAGGCAGTGATTTTCCGCGACGGTGAGCCAATGACCGGGCCCAATGCGTCCAGCAAACGCTCGCACACTTCTTCTTGCAACAGGTCACGCGCCATCAGCGAGCGTAATGGGTCACGTTCGGCGCAGTCCTTCAACCGCAACCCACCGCCCAGCACGTTCCATTCTTGTGCGGTGAAGTGGCGAGCCAGACTCATTGCGGCAATTCCCGACCAAACGGGATGCACATCGGCGTACCAAAGAACGGATCAGGAATAATCCTGCAGTTGAGGTCGAACACGGTTTTGACCAGTGCCTGAGTCAAGACGTCCTCTGGCCGGCCTTGGGCAAATGCCGTACGCTCATGCACCGCCACCATATGATCGGCATAACGACAGGCCAGGTTGAGGTCGTGAAGCACCATGATGATGGTTTTGTTCTCGAGCCGGTTGAGGTCGCGCAGCAGGTCCAGCACTTCAATCTGATGAGCCAGGTCGAGGAAGGTCGTCGGCTCGTCCAGCAGCACGATGCCGGTGTCCTGGGCCAGGGTCATGGCGATCCACGCACGCTGGCGCTGCCCGCCGGACAAGGTATCCACCGGCCGATCCGCCAGCGCTTGCAGACTGGTCTGCGTCAATGCGCGATTGACCATGGTTTCATCCTCGGCCGACCACTGTTGCATCCAGCTTTGATAAGGGTATCGGCCCAGGGCCACGAGCTGGCGAACGGTAATGCCCTCGGGCGCCATTGGTGTCTGAGGCAGGATAGCCAACTCGCGCGCCACCGCCGCCGTGGATTTTTGCTGGATATCCACACCGTTGAGAATCACCGAGCCTTGCTGCGGTTTCAGCAGTCGTGCGAAGGATTTGAGCAAGGTACTTTTGCCGCAGCCGTTACTGCCAATAAGTACCGAGATCTTGCCCTTGGGCAGTTGCATGTCCAGCGCGTCAATAATCACCTGGCGCTGATAACTCAGGGTCAGGCCGCGACTTGCAATCGACGTCATACGTTGAATTCCTTAATGACGCTGTTTAATCAATAAATAGAGAAAAAAGGGCGTGCCCAGCACCGCGACAAAGATCCCGGCCGGTAGATCCAGGGGCAGGAACAGCGTGCGTCCGACCAGGTCCGCCAGCATCACCAGGTTTGCGCCAATCAGGGCTGCCATCACGGCCTGCCCAGCGAAACCGGGGGCTACCAGGCGCTTGGCAATATGCGGCGCGATCAGCCCGACAAACGCAATCGCGCCACCCCAGGCAATGGCCGCACCGGCCAACGCCACACTCACCAGCAACAAACCGGCCCGCAGCCATTGCACGCGCACACCGATGCCCTGGGCCAGATGGTCATCCAACTGTTGCACCATCACTTGACGGGCCAGCAGCACGAGCAGCGGACAAATGCCCAACAACCAGCCAGCCAGCGCCAGCGGTTCGGGCCAACTGGCGCCGTACACACTGCCGGTCAGCCAGACGTAGGCCGACAGGGTGGTGGTCAGCGGACTGAACACCAGAATGAAGGTGGTCGCGGCCGTCAACATCGCCGAGACGCCCACGCCGATCAGCACCAGCCGAAGCGGCGAGGCCCCCTGCTTCCAGGCCAGCAGATAAATGGCCAGTGTCGCCAGAGCCGCACCGAGCATTGCGGCCAGAGGCAAAAATTGTTGCCCCAACGTCGCGGACAAGAACGACAGATAAAGCACAGCAGCGGCGCTGGCACCGCTGGTGATGCCCAGCAGGTCCGGCGATGCCAGCGGATTGCGGATGATGCTTTGCAGGATCAGCCCGGATACCGACAACGCAGCCCCCACCAGCGCCGCCAGCACAATGCGTGGAAAGCGCAGTTGCTCGACGATCAACGTCAGGCTGGCGTCCTGGCTGGAAAACAGGATTCGCATCACCTCAAGGGGCGAAAGGATGACTTTCCCCAGCGATAACGAGCCAAGCATCACCAACGCCGTCAGCAGCAGCGCCGCCGCCAACCGCAGCCACGTGGAGAGGTTGACCCGCCGGGAATACCCGCCCCGGCGCCAGGTCACCACCTTATCCATAACGACCTCCACGCCGGGCCAACAGGATGAAAAACGGTGCGCCGAACAGCGCCGTCATCACCCCTACCGGCACCTCCTGAGGCAGGATCAAAACCCGCGACAGCGTATCCGCCAACAGCAGCAGAATCGCGCCGAGCAGAGCGCAACCGGGCAGCAACCAGCGATGGTCGATGGACAACCCTTTGCGCACCATGTGCGGAACCAGAAGACCGATAAAACCAATGCTGCCGGCCAATGCCACTGCGCTGCCCGCGAGACAAATCACCAGCACGCTCATCAGCAGCCGGATCAGGCCGGTTCGCTGCCCCAGCCCCGTGGCAATCTCTTCCCCGGCGTTGAGCACATTGAGCTGCCCGGCCAGCAGCAGCGCCCCCGCCAACCCGAGCACGGCGCACAGCAACAATGGCGCAGCGGTCGACAGGCTGCGTTCGGTCAACGAACCGGCCATCCAGAACAGCACCGTGTCCAGGCCATCCTGATTCACCACCAGCAGCGCCTGGCTGAAAGCGGAGAACAACGCGGCGATCGCCGCGCCTGCCAGCACGATGCGCAGCGGACTGAGACTGCCTTGCCCCATGTTGCCGATCAGCCACACCAGGCAACCCGCCACGCCAGCGCCAATGAACGCCGACCATAGCCAGGCATCCGGGGATGACAGCGAGAAAATCGAGGAAAACAGGATGATAAAAAAAGTCGCACCGGCATTGATCCCGAACAGTCCGGGTGATGCCAGCGGATTGCGGGTCAGTGCCTGCATCAGTGCGCCCGCGACCGCCAGGCTGGCGCCTACGGAAATCGCCATCAGGGTTCGTGACAGGCGCGTAGTGGTCACCAGCACATGATTGATGCTCAACGGATCGGGATCGACAAACGCCGCGGCAATCTGTGGCAGTGGAATCCAGGTGGCACCGACCGCCAGGCTCAACACGCAGCACAGCAGCAACACGACACCTGCGCTGCACAGCTTTACTCCCGGACTCATGAAGCCACCTGCGCGGCGGCCACACGGGCCACGTCGTCGAGCATCAGGTTAGCCCCCAACATCCCGCCCGACAGACTCCACGCGACGCCATCGACCTGCCACACCTGCCCTTGCTGCGGGGCACGCATCTGCTTCCACAGCGGGTGTTGCACCAGGCTCTCGTAGTTGCGCTGCACCGCCGCGTTTTGCGCGCGCAGGAAGACAAAAAAGATATCGGCATTCACCACGGCAAGGCTTTCCTTGCTGGTGAGTTTGATCGACACCCCGCTCGCCTCCCGGCTGCTGTCACTCCAGTTGAACCCCAGCTCGGTGAGCACCGAGCCCGGAAAACTCGCCGGCAGGTAACTGCGGATGTGGTCTTCGCGGATGTCCAGAATCGACACCGTGGGTGGCCAGCGTCCGGCAAATGTCTGCCGCAGTTGCTCGCACAGCTGTGCCACGCGCTGCTGCCATCGATTCAAAATCTCGTCGGCCCTCTGTTGCTGGTGTAATGCAGCGCCCATCAGCGCCAGGGTCTTTTTGAACTCGAACACTTCCTCCAGCATCAGCACCGGGGCGATCTGCTTGAGTAACGGCGCAATGCGCTCATGGCGAAAGCGCGAGGCAACGATCAAGTCCGGCTTGAGCAGCGCGATGTCTTCAAGGCTGGGCTGGGTCTCCAGTCCGACATGGGGCACCTGCTCCAGTGCCGTGCGCAAATAACGATAGGTCGGTTTTTCGCTCCAGGAATCAACCACGCCACACGGGGTCACGCCCAGCATCACGGCGCAGTCGGTGGCGCCCTGAAACAGGGTGACTACCCGCAACGGCGCGGGGCCGGTCTCGGACCATGCCGGCGCAGAAAACCTGAGGGCGAGCGCCCCCAGGGACAGGCGCAACAGCGTGCGCCTGGAGGGTTCATGTCGCGGTTCAGGCATTACGATCGAGCCTGTGAAACGGGTTGACCACATGGCCTTTGCCAAACGGCATGCTGCCGGGGCCGCCCGCGCGTTCGATCATCGGGGTGAGCAACAATTTCTGCGGCCAGTGCGGCGATTCGAATAACTGGTGCTTGATCATGATCCGCGCCTCGGCATCAAATTCGATTGTATCGATCAACTCGTTGAGCACTTCGCCCATCGCCTTCCACAATTGAGTGGCCGGCAATGCGTAGACCTCAGCCAGCGTATCGATGATGGCGCGGAGGTTGACCTGAATACCCAGGGTCTGCAACCAGAACAGCAAGTCTTCAGGGCGATCGTGGTACAGCGTGTTGGCGTGCCCCTTCTTCAACCGGTAAGCCGGATCCGCCAGACCGTTGCGTTCCAGCCACGGCACGAAGATGCGCAACGAATCGTGATCGCGCAACAGCAAGCCCTGGGCGTAACCGGCCTTCCACACCAGCACCGCGTTCTGCCCGTGAATTTCACCCAGCATGCCGATGCGGAACATCCGCAGGTTGATATCGAAGAAGCTGTGGCACAGCTCGCGGAACAGGGTCATCACCGACGCGGCGTTGGCCGGCAGTTGACGGTAGGCCATCCAGTCATCGAAGAAGTGTTGATTGCTTCCGGGCAACGGCGTGCCGAGGGCGGCCATGGGCACCAGTCGGGTATCCGAATCTTCCAGCAGCGCGGGCGGATAGCCGCGCACCATGGCCGACAGGTGACGCGGCGCTTCGTCAAACAGCGTCGCGTCTGGCGGCATGAATGCCCACCATTTGGTTTCGTCGCACAGGTGCAGGGACTGTTGCAGGGTTTGATCCTTGTTCAGCGCCTGACGCAGCAGCGCCTCACTCAGGCCGCCGTTGATCATTTTCACCGCAGGCAGATAACGCGAAGCGCCCAGCGAATAGATCGCCATCGGCAACTTGAGGTAATCGGCACTGTTGAAGCACGGCGTCATCGAGCGCAACGACGAAGTGGCGAAGAAATCAGCGTCGCTGAAGTCCAGGCGATGGCAGTCACCCTTGGCGAACGCGTCGCCAAGTTGCGCCTCCAGCACATGTTCGAACTGCCACGGGTGCACCGGCAGCGCGATGTGGCTGTGGGCAATCCCTCGCTGCTGCAACTCTTGTTGCAAGTTGGCCTGCAACGGCGGCGGCAACAGGTACTGGGCGGGATAGCTCTGCGCCAGGTCAGTCACACCGCCGCCGCATTGCAGCAACGTGCGGTCGACCGCGACCCAATTGAGCGCCACCGGCCGGGCGAATTCCGCCTGGTATTGCTGATATTCGACGTCGTCCAAACCCTGCTTGGCTTTGGCCAGCGGATGGTAGGGACGATCACGCAGCGAAGCCCACTGCTCCATCGCCAGGAAGAAGTCCGCGTTGCTCTTTTCCAGCAAGCGTTCGCTGTCGACGCGATGAGCCAGGGACAACTCGGTTTGCCGGACGCTGGTGCGCAGCACATCCAGAAACAGGGCGAAGCCTTTTTCATTGTCCGGGTAGCGATCAGTCATGCCGGCCAACACCTGGGTCGTGAAAGCCTCGGGTGACAGCGCGGTCAGCTGGTCATTCTGTCGCGCCCAAACCGGCGTGCCCGGTACCTTTTCCCATTGCTGGGTAATGCCGGGACGCAGGGCAATGACGATGCAACCTTGGGGATCGATAGGCCATTCCCAGATCCGTTGTTCGGCGCTCAACCCGGTAAACGGCTGATCGGCCGATGACGAGGGCGCCAACAGGTTCAGCGGCTCGGTCCCGAAAAAATGTTCGGCCAGCAAACAATCGACCAGATCCTGCATCACCTTGTCGGCGGCCATTGTGGTGAAGTTCATCCGATTATTTTCCTTCTGCTGAAGTGGCGGCCAATTTGGCCTGGAGGGCACGAAAAGCGATGCCACGCTCGTCACCCAAAACAAAACTTTTTACGCCGCGCGCCAACCATCGTTGGTGGTCACCCGGCTGACGCGGAATCGCGCAATACGGCACGCCCGCGTCACTCGCCGCTTGCCAGCTGGAGAGCAGCGCTTGCTGCACCTCGGGTCGGTCGGTCTGCCAGGGCATGCCCATCGATTGCGACAAATCGGCAGCCCCTTCGAGGATCATGTCGAGGCCGGGCACGGCGGCAATTTCTGCCGCGCGCCGCACACCTTCGGCACTTTCGATCATCGCCACGACCATGATTTGCTCGTTGGCCAGCGTGACGTACTCCGCCAGGCTGTGTTTGCCAAACGCACCGGGGCGCCCGGCATTCAGGCTGCGGGTGCCCTGCGGATGGTATTTGCAGGCTCGAATGCTTTCGGCCAAAGGCTCGGGGCTCTCGATCATCGGCAACACAATGCCCTGGGCGCCGCCATCGAGCAGGCACAGCAGGGTTTTCGGGTTGAGGTCCGCCACCCGCACCAGCGGGGTCAGCGCGTAACTTTCGGCGGTGCGGATCATGTTCTCCACGGTCTCGGGATTGATCAGCACGTGTTCCATATCGATGATCACAAAATCGAAACCCGCCTCGGCAATCAGTTCGATGGCCGCTGGCGACGGAATCGAGCTGATCAGGCCGTAGACCGGCTCACCTGCTACGAGCTTCTGCTTGAGCAGATTGGTCCTCAGCATGATTGCGGCCGGAACGCGTGCAGCGGATTCGGCACCGATTTGAAACGACGTTCGCCGTCACCCAGCAGTCGGCGTTTGGTCAGCTCTTCCACTTCATAGAACGGCGCAAACACATCAAACGCGGCATAACGCGGACGGTGTTGCGGATGTTCAGCCTGGTAAGCCGTGATGACCTCGGCAGTCATCTGCCAGAACAGGGCCTCTTCGAGCTGATAGTGCTGATGCAGGAAGATCGCCATCTCGGCCAGGGCGATGAAAAAGAACGAATCACAGGAAAAGTCCCGGACCGCATCCAGGTCGTCGGTGAGGATGAACGAGTTGCGATTGAGCTTGGCGTGGCTGGCGGGCAGCGGCACCAGGGTCGGGCACAGCTCGGGGCGACCGAGGTGTTGCGGCGAATAGCGCACGCCGTCATGGAAGTCTTTCAGGGCGATACGTTGCGGCCAGCCCTGCTTCACGATCAGCACGATGTTCTGACCATGGGACTCCATGCCGATGCCTTCGGCGTAGAGCATGTGGATGATCGGCGACACCGCGACTTGCAGCAGTTGGCGGGTCCAGGCGTGCAGGCCGTATTGCTTGATCCAGGCGTCGATAAACGGCTTCTGTTCACCGCTGCCGTAGCGATTGTCCACGGAGCTCAAACCATTGAACGGCACCGCTTGCTCGTCGTCTTGCAGGTATTGGTGAATGCTCTCGCGCCATAGGCTGCCCATCGTGCCGTAGGCCTGGGACATCCGCGTGGCGGGCAGGTGATCGTAATCAAAGCTGACGCCGACCACTTCGCCGAGAATCACAAAGCCAAGGTCGCGGGCGGTGCTGTCGCTGCCGATCAACTGCTGCAACCAGTCGGTGATGATCGGGCCGTTCATCACCGTATGCCGGGCCAGAATTCGCGTGCTGGAGGTGTTGATCATGCTCAGCGCGAGCTTGACGTAAGGCCGCTTTTTCTCCGTAACGTTGGCCAGGGTGCGGATCGACTGTTGCGCCTGATACCGGTCATTGGTGGTGCCCAGATGGATCACTTCGCCGCTGACCAGCTCCGGGTAGAACACCGGAACGATGATGTTTTCCCACTGCCACGGGTGCACCGGCATCAGCCAGTAATCGCCCATCGCCTTGCCTTGATCGGTGAGGCTTTCAGCCAGTTCCTGCCAGCGCTGAAGTCCGAATTCCTGCTGGATAAAATCGTCGTAATTCAGGTGCCGCGAGATGTTCATCGCCCCGCAGGTTTTCGCCACTGCCAGCCAGACGATGGCAACAGGCGCGGCAAATTCCGGTCCGTAGCTCGCGTTGTCTTTCAGCGAGAAGCCGATGCGCGATTTGTAGCAAGGGTGATAGCTGTGGGCGTCCATGAAGTGCTGTTCCAGCGCATCGACGTCCAGTTGATGGGATGGCTTGGCCGCTTGATAACCCTGACTGCGCGATTGCAGATCCTTGAGCATCGTTTGTTCAAGCTCATGGGTGAAGCGTGGCAGGTGCGGGCTGTCCTGGAGTTCGCTCAGCAGCTCCGCCAATGCTTGATGGAGGTGCGGCCGGCGGCGTGCGCCCAACGCGTCAACGCGTTCGAGGCTGGCATAGTCGACGCGGATCAGCTCGAAGCTTTCGCTGAGCAATCCATTGCAGTGGTACTCCACCGGTTGTTGCTGCGCGTCGATACCGCTGACAACAAAACGGTACTGGCCGCCATCGAGGGGCGAATGGCGATACGGCAAGACGTTTTCATACAACAGCGTTTGCAGCAGTTGACCCACCACGCGCTGTTCCACTTGCTGATAGTGGCGCGGATCGGCCGTCGCCAGCCAGACGCCTGGCGCAGAATCCGCAGCCTGTTGTGTTGCCTGTGAAGAAGTCGCCATAGTCATAACCTTGTCCGTGAAAGAATTAACGGTGTTCGAGGGCCGAGGGCAATGCCTCGGCCGGCTCGTCGGATGCGTGAACGGGAAAACGCCAGGCACAGGGCAATGCCAGCAGGATGAGGATGCCGGTGGCCATGAAGACCTCGCTGATCGCCCCCGAACTGGCCATCGAAGCCACCCCGCCCCCGGTCTCGGCAGTCAGCCGGAGTTCCAGCCACAGGGACGCAATCACGATGGCCAGCGACGAGACGAGACGACGGGAAATGTTGTTCATCGCCGCGCCTTGCGTGACCATCGGTTCCGGCAGCGCATCGAGCCCGGCGGTGGTGATGGGGATGTAGGACAGGCCCAGCCCGGCGCCGCGGACCATCATCAGGAAAAACACCACACCGATTGAAGCGCCAGCCCCCAGCATGCCCAATCCCAGCGTGGCGCCCCCGGTCAGCAGCAACCCCCAGAACACCACGCCGCGCGGGCCGTGACGGTCCAGCCACTTGCCGCCCAGATGCCCGAACAGGCTGGCGAACAACGCCGTGCACAGCAGCGACAGGCCGGTCCAGATAGCGCTGTAGCCCATCACCACTTGCACCAGCAGCGGCAGCAGCACCAGGCATTCGAACATGCCGACCGACTGCACCACGGCGATGATCACGCTCAAGCGATAACCGCGCAGGGCAAAGATGCGCAGGTTGAGCAGCGGCGAAGTCCGGTTCAGTTCCAGTCGAACAAACGCGACCAGACACACAATGGCTGTCAGCAGCATGCCGAGGTTGAGCGGATCAGTGAGGGCCTCGGCATGGCGCAGGCGGCCAACGGCAATCATCAGCAGACCGATGCCCGTCGCGATCAACAGGTAACCCGCCAGGTCGAAAGGTTTGCGTTCCGATGCTTCGCAAGTCGGCAGCACGCCGACGCCAAGGATCAGCGCCAACAGGCCAATCGGCACATTCATCAGGAACAGCGAACGCCAACTGAACCACTCCAGCATCAGGCTCCCGCACAAGGGCCCCAACGCCGGCGCCAACATGACCGCCGCGCCCCACAGGCCAGTAACCCTGCCCCGCTCGCCCTTGGCGTACACCGAAAAAATGATCGCCAGCGACAGCGGAATCATCAGCCCGCTGGCAATGCCTTGCACCACGCGCGCGGCAATCACCAGCGCGATGGAGTTGGCCAACGCCCCTAGCAGCGAACCGCAGACAAACAACGCCACGCCCCACAAATAAAGGGATTTGCGCCCCACCCGCTGGCTGAGAAAACTGGTGAGCGGCATGGTCATGCCCATGCTCACCATGAACGCGGCCACGATCCAGGTGGCCAACAGCGGACCGATATCAAAGGCATCCATGAACGCCGGCAACGCCGGATTCAGCGAGCTGTTGTTCAGGCTGACCGTCAGCGTGCCCAACAGCACGTTGACCACCACCAACCAGCGCGGCACGGCAAACGTCAATCCCACGGTGCGACTCCGGCTTCTTGCACAAACACCTGCGGTGGTCGCGGATGACAGAGGAAATCGGCGTGGGAGATGTTGTAGCCATAGGCACCGGCCAGGGGCAGTACCAGCATGTCGCCGATCTCCACCTCCGTGAGCGGGCAATCGCGGCTCAGCACATCCTTGGGCGTACAGAGTTGCCCAACGACAGTCCACTGCTGTTGTGGCGCTGTTGACGTGACGCGATGCCGGGGCAGATGAATGACCGGGTGATCATGGCCCTGGGCAACCGGCAAACGGAACTGATGAGTGCCGCCCCGACAGACCAGGAAGTGCTTGCCGTGACTGGTTTTCCTGTCCAGCACTTCAATGGCGTAATAGCCGCAGAAGGCGCTGATGAAACGACCGGGCTCAAAGCGCACGATGGGCGCATCGGCACAGGCGGCAAGGCTCTGCGCCAAATGCGTACACAAGCGCTGCCAGTCGAATTGCTGCGGCCCGAGGTAATTGACGCCGATGCCACCGCCCACGTTGAGGTGAGTGACCGCTGCGGGATCGGCCGACAACGCCTTCCATTGCGGCCAGCGCTGCAAGTACAGATCGAGCAATTGTTCATGGCGTTCCACCAGCGACTGATGGGACATCGCATGCACATGGAAGCCCTTGAGCCGCAGGTGGCTGGCGTTATCAACCCAACTCACTGCCTGAGCCAGTTGCGACTCATCGATCCCGAACGGTGTCGCCGTGCCGGCCATCGCCAGTTTGCTGGAGAGTGGTGACGGCAGTTCAGGATTGATCCGCAGCAAGACGTCTTGCACGCGCCCCGCTTCCAGTGCCAACCGTTGCAGGCGGACGATCTCGTTCAGGCTTTCGATGTGAATCGCTTCGACCTGATGTTGCAGCGCCGAACGCAGATCGGAATCCAGTTTGCCGGGGCCGGAGAAGATGAATGGCTTGCGCGTCGGGCAGGCCTGGAGGCGATCGATCTCACCGCCGGAGGAAATCTCGAAGCCATGCACCAATGGCGCCACAGCGGCGAGGATTTGCGGTTCGCTGTTGGCCTTGATCGCGTAGTAAAGCTCTACGCCGTCGGGCAGCGCTGCCATCACTTGCGTCACGTGCTGTTTCAGCGCGTCCAGGTCATAGATGAACAGCGCCAGCGGATCTTCGTGTTGAACGCGGGCTTCGTCGATGGCGGCCAATACCGTTTCGGGCAACTTATCCATGCTTGGCTTCCTTGCCCCATGGGGACAGCAGACTGACGTAGCTGGCCTGGCGATCGGCCTTGGCTGCGAGGCGGACTTTCAGGTTGGTTTTGCAGGCAATCGGCTGACCGGCGATCAGGGCATCCAGCTCCGGCGCAGCGCGGGTCAATTCGGCGCGGATGCTGACCAATTGCTGCTCCACCCGTTGCCACATCAGCGGCGCCAGGTGCGGACGTTCCCAACTCAAGGCCAGTACAGCCTCGGACAAGTTGTTGACGAACAGACAATAGACGATGCGATTCCAGCCTTGCTGGCGAGAATACAGCAGCGACTCGCGCACCCGTGGGTGAACGTCTGCATCGATCCGCGAGGCCCCCAGTTCGTCGGTCAGTTTGACCCCTTCGAAATCCCGCAGCAGCAAGCGTTGCGGGCGACCGTTATCATGCACCAGCACGCTGTTCTGCAAATGCGGCTCCATGACGATGCCGTGGTTGAAGAACAGCGCCAGCACCGGCCGTAGCAACAGCGCCTGATAGTCGTCGAACCAGCTCAACAGCGTTTGATCGTCGATGTCATTGCCGTTGAACCGGCTCAGGAACTCATGCACCAACGGCGGCAAATGCAGGCCACGAGCGAACAACGTACCGGCCATGATGCTGCAGTCGGTGCCGGTGTCGAGGCAGAAGTTTTCCCGCAGGATTGCCCCGGTCTGTTCGCGGAACCAGTGGTTATCGGCTTCGCTGGCCTGTTGCGGCGCCCAGCTCAGGTTGCCCGGCTCAGCCACCACCGACAGCCCGCCCAGAGTTTCGGGTTGGGTCAATTGGAGGTTACGAAAGACCCGGTCGATCATCAGTGCGCTTTCCAGTTCGTACCAGGCGTTTTTCCTGACGCAGTTGGTGATGCGCACGTTCAGCGAGCCCTTGATGAAGAACTCATGGCCCTCGATGTACCAGGTTCGGATGGACGCCGTGGGATTGGCCATCAGCCCTGTAGCGCCAAGGTCGACGATGGCCGCGGATTTCAACAAACGCTGAACCCGGCCATCCTGCATGAACAACTGCGCCTGCACCGGGTGCATGCAGATAACCGCATGCCCTGGCCGCGCCTGCGCTTGATCGGCAAAACCGGCCAGCACTTGGGCTTTGCTCAGGCCGTTAGCCCCGACGTTCAATCCTTCCAGCGGCACCTCGAACAGGTGCAACGGCGTGCGGGCCTGGAATTCCGGGGCGTAGGTTTCCTGGGCCAGATGCGCTGGCCACAGCCGCGCCTTGGGTGCCGGGTGGTTCGGATGACCGAACCACAAGCCCTGTTCGCTGGCGAGATAACCACTGAGCGGTGCCGGGTGCTGACCGTCCATGTTGTGGCCGACGATGGCCGCGGTCAGCAACTGGCTTTGCAACACCTGATCCAGCAACTCATCATTGCTGGCACGGGTCATGTGTTCGCAGGCCGCGAGCAACTGCTCGACGAATTCGGTGAATCTCAGGCACGACCAGTCGCCCTCGCCACGCCGGGCATAAACGTCCGACAGGTAACGGTGACTGCCCAGACCATCACGGCGGTCCACCATCACAAAGAACTGCTGCTGGTTGGGCAGGCTGATGGTCAGGGGAATGCCCTTCCATTCCAGGCCCTCGAGGTAACTGCCCGGGGGGATACCTTGCATCTGTGTCGGCCAACTGTAACTGAGGCAGTTTTCCGGCAAGGCGAACTCTTTGATCAAACAATTAAGCAACGCGCGCGTCGTCGCCAACTCACTGACCATATTCGATAAAACACTGCGATCTGGATGATTCATGGGTGCTCCACAATAGCCCGCGAGGCCACTGGACACGTTATATGGCGAAGAAATTAGTTGCTGATCGATCTGTTTAACAGCCGACGAAACCCCACGTAACGACATCACTTCATTGAACCTTTTTAAACAATCAGATGAACATCAAAGTTACTCGCAGCACTGCCATCAAACAGTGATTCGACAGACTGCCAGCGCAACTTCGATTGACTCATTCAAGGGCGTAACTGCAATAACGCTGCCGCCATTGCATTATCAAAACGCTGGATGACTTGCTGGCATTGTTCATCGTCGATAATCAAGGGCGGCAACAAGCGGATGACATTGCCCTTGCGACCGCCGCGTTCCAGCAACAGGCCTTGTTTGAAGCACTGTTGCTGAATGGCCACGGCCAGCGCCGGGTCCGTCGGGAAATGCCCGTGGCGATCAGCCGGCTGGCGCTCATCGACGATCTCGATGCCCAGCATCAGGCCACGACCGCGCACTTGGCCGAGGGCCGGATAATGCGCCTGCAACTCGACCAGTCGGTCCTTGAGCCACTGGCCCTGGCGCTCGGCCTGGGCGGCGAGGTTTTGCTGTTGCAGCACCAGCAATGTGGCCAGCCCGGCGGCCATGGCCATCTGGTTGCCACGGAACGTCCCGGCGTGATTGCCTGGCTCCCAGGCGTCGAATTCACGACGGATGCCCAGCACCGCCATGGGCAAACCGCCACCGACCGCTTTCGACATGACGATCAGGTCCGGCTCGATGCCGGCGTGTTCGAAGGCAAACATCTTGCCGGTGCGACCGAAACCGGTCTGCACTTCGTCGAGGATCAGCAGGATGCCGTGCTTGCGCGTCACCTCACGGATCGCCCGCAGCCAGCCCGCCGGGGCACAGTTGACCCCGCCCTCACCCTGCACCGCTTCAAGGATCACCGCCGCGGGCAGTGACACGCCGCTTTCAACGTCTTCGATGAACTGGGTGAAATAGTGGGTCAAGGCCTCGACCCCGGCCTCACCGCCAATGCCCAGTGGGCAACGGTATTCATGGGGGTACGGCATGAACTGCACCCCGGGCATCAGGCTGGCGATGGCATTTTTCGGCGCCGTGTTGCCGGTCAGGGCCAGGGCGCCGTGGGTCATGCCATGGTAGGCCCCGGAGAAACTGATGATGTTGTTGCGCCCGGTATAGGTCTTGGCCAGTTTCAGCGCAGCCTCCACCGCATCCGCCCCGGACGGCCCGCAAAATTGCAGGCAGTAATCGCGGCCCTGGTTCGGCAACAGGCTGAGCAGGGTTTCGCTGAAAGCGTCCTTGACCGCGGTGGTCAGGTCCAGCGTGTGCATCGGCAGGCCTGAGGCGAGGAAGCTGTCGAGGCTGGCCATGACGGCCGGATGATTGTGCCCCAGTGCCAAAGTGCCGGCGCCGGCCAGGCAGTCGAGGTAAGTATTGCCCTCGACATCGGTCACCCAGAGCCCGTGCGCCTTGGCAATGGCCAGCGGCAACTTGCGTGGATAACTGCGTACATTAGATTCGAACTTGCTTTGTCGAGCCAAATAGTCGGCATTGGTCTTTTGCAAAGGATTAGAGTGCAATACGCCATCATTCAACATCGCTTCACCCTCGTTAAATTCGATATGCAACTTATTCTCATTTGAGAGTTGTTGCAACTAATTCTTACTACCGATTTGGAAATTTACATATAGCGATTTGAACTACTTTAAAAATAATCAGGCACGCAAAAAACCAAGTTAATAAACCTGGTATGAATTCCGGAAGTGCCATTGTCTGGCCATGATCTTGTAATGTTACTGACAACTTATATATAGGCTATCGACAAATAGCGACTTATACGCAAGTGTCTTGATTGTTCATTAACTGAGGGTGTGCATATGTCCTTCCTCTATACGAATCAGGTCATGGTCCAACAATGGCGCCCCGCTCCCTGGGGCGCATGACACGGGTGAATCAGAAGTCGACGGTCGCCGAAAGCAGGTAGGTGCGCGGGGTCGACAGCGTCAAGCCAGGCTCGCTGTCATCCGAGGCTCCGGCCGAACTCCAGTAGCGCTTGTCCGCCACGTTCTCGACATTGGCACGCAGGGTGATGTTCTTTTCCTCGACCTTGAACGCATAGCGTGCGCCCACGTCGAAACGCTCCCAGGAGTCGATTTCCTTGTTGTTGGACTGGTCCAGGTACTGCGAACTGGAATAGATGCCGCGGCTGGTCAGGGTCAGGCCCTGTACAGTCGGCACGTCCCACTCGGCGCCCAGGTTGACGTTGTATTTCGGTGTGGCCGGGGCCCGGTTGCCGTCGAAGGTGCCATTGGTGGTGTCATTCAACTCGCTGTCGATGTACATGACGCCGCCGAGCAGGCGGAAGCCATCGAGTGGCTCACCGAACATACTCAGTTCCACACCCGTGTTCTCACGCTTGCCGTTGGGGCCGAAGACGCGGGTCGTGGCGTTGGTCTCGTAGGCCGGCTGCTTGATGCGGAACACGGCGGCGGTGACGGCGAACGCACCGGCGTCGTACTTGGCACCGACTTCGACCTGGCGGCTGATGAACGGCGGGAAGATCTGGTCCTCGTTAATCGAGGTCGACGGCGCGATCTTGCCTTGGCTCAGGCCTTCCATGTAGTTGGCATACAGCGACAGCTTGTCGGTTGCCTTGAACAGGATGCCGCCCGACGGCGAAACCTTTTCCTCGTCGTAAGCGGTATCGCCTCTGACGTTATCGGTCCAGTCGTCAACCTTCACGCGCTGCCAGCGGGCGCCGAGGGTCAGCAGCAAGCGGTCATCGAAGAAACCCAGGGTGTCGGACAACGCCACGCCGGTGGACCGGTTCTCGGTATAGACCTCCGAATCCTGTCGCGTGGGCCTGCCAGGCGTTGGTGTTTCAACGGGGTTATAAATGTTGCTGTTGCCCGCGGCATAACGGGCGCCGCCATTTTCGAAGTCCATGTAGTAATAGCTGGCGGCCAGGTTGACTTCATGGCTTACCGGGCCGGTACGGAACCAGTTGCGCACACCCGCCGTGGCCGTGCGGACATTTTCGTCACGGGTGAAGTCACGGGGTAGAACGCTGAAATTGCCGGCGTCGTTGATGACTGAAACGGCATGTCGGAGGAATTCATGGTTACTTTTGCGCGCGCCCACGCCGCCGTACAACATGACGGAGTCGTTGACATCGAATTCAGCGTTCACCGTGCCGAACGTGTCGTTGGTGCTCGCCTTGCTCCAGGGCTGCGCATAGTTGCGTCGCACATCGCTGGCATGCGGCACCTGCGCGTTAGGGCCAACCTGTACGCGCTCCTGCGGTGCGTCGGTATCCCGCTCGGTGCGCCCAATGTCTGTCGAGAGTCGCAGGCGTTCACCGCGAAAATCCAGGCCCAGCACGGCCATCTCGCGGTCGACATTCTGGTGATCCCATTCGGTGTCGCCGGACTGCTTCACGCCGTTGAAACGAAGACCGAACTTGTTGTCTTCACCAAAGCGCCGGCCGACATCCACGGCACCACCGACCTGGCTGTCGGAAGCGTACATACCGGTAAACGAAGTGATAGGTTTGTCGGTCGCGCGCTTGGGCACCACGTTGATCCCGCCGCCCACGCTGCCCCGCGGCGAGATGCCGTTGATCAGCTGGGTCGGGCCCTTGATGACATCGACGCGGTCAGCCATCTCCATGTCGATCGTATAGGTCGGCAGCACGCCGTAGAGGCCGTTGTAGGAAACATCACTGTTGAACAGGCTCAACCCTCGAATGGTGAACTGCTCATAGCGCCCACCCGCCGGGTTGGTGACACGAACCGAAGGATCGCTGGCGATCAGGTCGCCCAAGGTACGCGCCTGCTGGTTTTTGACCACCTCGCTGGTGTAGGTGGTCATGCTGAACGGCGTTTCCATAAAGTCTTTCGAGCCCAGCAAGCCTTGCGACCCGCGACGCGCGACCTGGCCGCCGACATACGGATCACCGTGCTCCGAGTCAGTGGCACCGACAATCGAGGTGGCGCCCAGTTGCAGGCTGCCGCCTTCTGGCGCCGGGGTCAGGATGTACGCCTCTTCACCCACTGGCTGCAGTTGCAGACCGGAACCCTGCAACAGTCGGGCAAAGCCCTCCTCGACCGCATACTCGCCGGAAAGACCAGGGCTGGTGCGACTGCCCACCAGCGCCGGGTCCACCGACAGATTGACCCCGGCCAGACCGGCGAAACGGGTCAGCGCTGCACTGAGGCTTCCTGCCGGCACCTGGTAACTGCGTCGAGGCGCGTCTTCGGCCCAACCGGCAGTGATGAACAACGGACAGGCACTCAGACTCAGCATCAGACTCAAGTGCAACAACGGGCGCAACCTGGAAGAACCCAGACGCGAATTGCAGGGCATCACTACGGGCATTGAGAATCTCTCTGATTTCGTTTCACTTGCCTTGAATGACAAGCGACGCGAAAAAAGGGGACAAGCTTCAGACATTATTTTTACGCGGCAGTAACGTGACCCAGTAACGGGTTCGTCTCTGCACTTCCAGCGGCAAGCTGGCGGCCAGCAACGTCAGGATGCGATCGGTGTCGTCCAGACGGAAACTGCCGGTGACGCGCAGGGATTCGAGCTCCGGTTCCCAGCGCAACAATCCCGGCCGATGGGTGCTGAGTTCGCGCAGAAAATCGCCCAGGGGCTGGTTCTGCGCCATCAACACGCCGTCGCGCCAGCCTGGAGCAAGCACATCGAAAGGTTCGGTGCGCCCCGCCCCCATCGCCTGAAGGCTGACTTGCTGACCTGCACGCAATGAAAAGACCGGTCCGCGCAACGGCTGCAATTGCACCGCGCCTTTAAGCACCGACACCTTGCACCCCGTCTGCCCCTGGCGAACGCACACTTCGCTCTGACTGACGACCACTTGCCCGAAGTGCGTCTGGATCGTCAGTGGCGATGTGCCGGGCACCTTCAGCGCTATTTCGCCTTCCACAAGTGTCAGTCGCCGATTCTTCAGGTCGATATCGACGGCACTCGCGGTATTCAATTGCAGCGAGCTGCCATCGGCCAACTGGACTTTTTTGCCCTCCCCGGTCGCGGTTCGCAGGTCAGCGCGCCAGACATCCAGAGGTAGCTGCCGGCTGATCAGCCAGACAGTTGGCACAAGCGCCACCGCCCCCACGGCGCGCTTGAGCACCGTGCGCCGACTCGTCTGCGGCCGATCCAGGCTGGCCATGGCCAGTGCCGACGGCAGGTCGGCAAAGCGTTGACGCAAGAGCTGGGCTTTCTGCCAGGCTTGTTCGTGACTAGGGTGGCTGTCACGCCAGTGCTGCAGATTGGCACGATCGCGCTCGTTGGCGGCGCCTGATTCCATGAGTGCCAGCCATTGAGCGGCGGCCCGCACCACTTGCCGGGCTTCAGCCGAAGGTGGCGAACCGATCACAATTCCACCAGCAGGCAATGCTCGTAGGCTTGGGCCATGTAGCGCTTGATCGTGCGCTCCGAGACTTGCAGGCGTTCCGCAATCTCGTGATAACCCAAACCCTCCAACTGGCTCCAGAGAAACGCCCGTCGCACCGCGGTCGGCAATCCATCGAGCAATTCATCCAGGGCTTGCAGGGTTTCCAGCAGCAACCAGCGTTGCTCGGGAGACGGCACGCAATCCTCAGGCAGCAGCGCCAGCGCACTGAGGTAGGCCTGTTCGAGGCTGCGGCGCTTATAGAAGTTGGTGAGCAGTCGCTTGCCGACGGTCGCCAGATAGGCGCGGGGTTCTTGCAGGTCAGCGATGTGCTGGGAGCTGGCGAGTAAACGCACGAACGTATCCTGGCTCAAGTCCGCCGCATCATGGCCATTGCTCATGCGTCGTCTCAACCAGCTTTCGAGCCAGCCACGATGGTCGCGGTACAGGTCGTGAAAGGTTTGCGCCGCCGGCATCGCTGCATCACTCATCTAAAGGAACCCTGCGCGAAGAAATATTTTAAATGCGACTCATTCTAATTAGTGTTGATACTTCAAACCAAGCCCTTTATGCGTTTTGCCCCCAGGAAAAACTTGAATACGTGAATGAAAGACAGGGGTTTCTGCCACGCAGCCACCGGTTAGTCAGGGCTGGGCGTTTATGGCGGGATATCGTCGAGAGGAGGAAGAATTAGACACGCGGCGGCATTTGGCTGGCAGATGCAAATGCCCTTGGTTGCGAAGACAAGGAGAAAAGCCAAATCGCAGGCACAAAAAACCCCGGTCTTTCGACCAGGGTCTTTGCTATCGACTCGAAGTAGGCACTGGCTTTAGCAGTAACTTTCTTCGTAGCTCCAAGGCGTTCAGTGGGCCTTGAGGCAGATATGGCGCAGCGGACGGGACTCGAACCCGCGACCCCCGGCGTGACAGGCCGGTATTCTAACCGACTGAACTACCGCTGCGTATCGCTTTGGACTTGCGTCCAAGTAACTCGTCTGACTGAAAGCTTCGAGGCTTTCAATCTCGAACCAGAATAAACCCTGACTCGGAAAATATGGCGCAGCGGACGGGACTCGAACCCGCGACCCCCGGCGTGACAGGCCGGTATTCTAACCGACTGAACTACCGCTGCGCGTCGGTGGAGGCTTTTAAAAGCTTCCATCTTGCTTTCGCAAGACTCTCGGAAGTGGTGGGTGATGACGGGATCGAACCGCCGACATTCTGCTTGTAAGGCAGACGCTCTCCCAGCTGAGCTAATCACCCGTTTGCATCTCCGAGGCCGCGAAATTTACGCAGGTACCGAAGCTAAGTCAATACCCCGCTTGAAGTTTTTCTGAAAAAGACAAAATCATGTCATTTCCCGCAGCGCTGCCAATGGCGGTCTGCAACCTCAAGACGCCGCTGTCGCGGCCCCTGCCCGAATTACTCGCTGTAAATCATCTTCTTGGTCATGCCGCCATCGACCACGAACTCCTGGCCCGTGACGAAACCGGCGTTCTTCGACAACAGCCAGGCGACCATCGCTGCCACGTCCTCGACCGTCCCTACCCTGCCCGCCGGATGCTGGGCATGATCGGCATCGCTCAGCGGTTCGGCACGGCGCGCAGAGGGATCTCGCGCATCGATCCAGCCGGGGCTGACCGCGTTGACGCGAATTTCCGGCCCGAGGCTGATGGCCAAGGCATGTGTCAGGGCCAACAGGCCGCCCTTGCTCGCCGCGTAAGCCTCGGTGTCGGGTTCCGACTGCCCGGCGCGGGTCGAGGCCAGGTTGACGATCGCGCCGCTGTGAGCGCGCAGATACGGCGCACAGTGCTTGGCCAACAGCATCGGCCCACTGAGATTCACCGCCAGCACCCGATTCCAGTAAGCCAGATCGAGGCTTTCAAGGGTGATGTTGTGCGGATCGGCAACCGCCGCGTTGCACACCAGCGCATCCAGACGCCCAAACTGCCCCAGCACCTCCGCGACGCCCAATGCCACCTGCCCTTCGTTCGAGACGTCCATGGCGATGAACCAGGCGTTGTCGCCGAGCACCTTCGCCACTTTCGAACCGCGCACTCGATCAAGATCAGTCAGCACCACCTGCCAGCCTTCGCTGATCAGCCAGGCCGAGATCCCCAGACCTATGCCCCGCGCAGCACCCGTGACCAGTGCAACGCGGCCATTGGTGCCGGTACCCGGTGCGGACAACTCGATCACAAGGCAGCCAACCCGCGCGCCAGATCGGCTTGCAGGTCGGTCACGTCTTCCAGACCGACCGCGATGCGGATCAGGCTGTCACGGATGCCCGCGGCTTCACGCTCTTGCGGCGCCAGACGGCCGTGAGAGGTGGTGCTTGGGTGGGTAATGGTGGTTTTGCTGTCACCGAGGTTGGCGGTGATGGAAATCAGACGGGTCGCGTCGATAAAGCGCCAGGCGCCCTCTTTGCCGCCCTTGACCTCGAAACTCACGACCGCACCGAAGCCTTTCTGCTGACGCAGGGCCAACTCGTGCTGCGGATGGCTTTTGAGACCGGCGTAATGGACTTTTTCGATGCCCTCCTGCTGCTCCAGCCATTCGGCCAGTTGCTGGGCATTGGCACAGTGAGCCTTCATGCGCAGGCTCAGTGTTTCCAGGCCCTTGAGGAAGATCCAGGCGTTGAACGGGCTCAGGGTCGGCCCGGCAGTGCGCAGGAAACCGACGACTTCTTTCATCTGTTCGCTGCGACCGGCCACAACACCGCCCATGCAACGGCCCTGGCCGTCGATGAACTTGGTCGCCGAGTGCACGACGATGTCCGCGCCCATCTTCAGCGGCTGCTGCAATGCCGGGGTGCAGAAGCAGTTGTCGACCACCAGCATCGTGCCTTTGGCATGAGCGATTTTCGACAGCTCGGCGATGTCCACCAACTCCGCCAGCGGGTTGGAGGGCGATTCGACGAACAGCAATTTAGTATTGGCCTTGATCGCCGCATCCCAGCCGGACAAATCCGCCAGAGGCACGTAATCGACTTCAATGCCAAAGCGTTTGAAGTACTTCTCGAACAGGCTGATGGTCGAACCGAACACGCTGCGCGATACCAGAACGTGATCGCCGGCACTGCACAGGCTCATCACCACCGCCATGATCGCGGCCATGCCGGTCGCCGTGGCCACGGCTTGCTCGGCGCTTTCCAGCGCGGCAATGCGCTCTTCGAACGCACGCACGGTCGGGTTGGTGTAGCGCGAGTAAACGTTGCCCGGCACTTCACCGGCAAAACGTGCGGCTGCGTCGGCGGCAGTACGGAATACGTAGCTGGAAGTGAAGAACATCGGATCACCGTGTTCGCCTTCCGGCGTGCGGTGCTGACCGGCGCGTACGGCCAGGGTATCGAACGCTACGCCTTCGAGGTCGCTGTCCAGCCGACCGGCATCCCAATCCTGACTCATGCTGTCACTCCTTGCCTTGCTCTTTTTAGTAGATACAAAACCGGCCCCTCAGGGCCGGTAGTTACTTAGTTGTTATACAGATCAATGATCGCACTGACTGCCTGCGTCTTGACCTTGGAGGCATCGTTACGGGCCTGCTCGATCTTGTTCAGGTAAGCCTCGTCGACGTCGCCGGTGACGTACTGGCCGTCGAACACCGCGCAATCGAACTTCTCGATCTTGATCTTGCCGCCACCGACCGCTTCGATCAAGTCAGGCAAGTCCTGATAGATCAACCAGTCAGCGCCGATCAGATCAGCCACGTCCTGGGTCGAACGGTTGTGCGCGATCAACTCGTGAGCGCTCGGCATGTCGATGCCGTAGACGTTCGGATAACGAACGGCCGGTGCCGCGGAGCAGAAATAGACGTTCTTGGCGCCGGCTTCGCGGGCCATCTGGATGATCTGCTTGCAGGTGGTGCCACGAACGATGGAGTCGTCCACCAGCATCACGTTCTTGCCGCGGAATTCCAGCTCGATGGCGTTGAGCTTCTGGCGTACGGACTTTTTCCGTGCAGCCTGGCCCGGCATGATGAAGGTCCGGCCGATGTAGCGGTTCTTCACGAAGCCTTCGCGGAACTTGACGCCCAAGTGGTTCGCCAGCTCCAGGGCCGCGGTGCGGCTGGTGTCCGGAATCGGGATGACCACGTCGATGTCGTGATCCGGACGCTCGCGCAGAATCTTCTCGGCGAGTTTCTCACCCATGCGCAGACGTGCCTTATAGACCGACACGCCGTCGATGATCGAGTCCGGACGCGCCAGATAAACGTGTTCAAAGATGCACGGGGTCAGGGACGGGTTGGTCGCGCACTGACGGGTGTGCAGCTTGCCGTCTTCAGTGATGTAGACCGCTTCGCCCGGTGCCAGGTCGCGAATCAGGGTGAAACCGAGTACGTCCAGCGAAACGCTTTCGGAGGCGATCATGTACTCGACGCCTTCGTCGGTGTGACGCTGACCGAAGACGATCGGACGGATGCCGTGCGGGTCGCGGAAACCGACGATGCCGTAACCGGTCACCATCGCCACGACCGCGTAACCACCGACGCAACGGTTGTGCACGTCAGTTACAGCGGCGAACACGTCTTCTTCGGTTGGCTGCAACTTGCCGCGCTGGGCCAGTTCGTGTGCGAACACGTTGAGCAGCACTTCCGAATCGGAATTGGTGTTGACGTGGCGCAGGTCAGATTCGTAAATCTCCTTGGCCAGCTGTTCAACGTTGGTCAGGTTACCGTTGTGCGCCAGAGTGATGCCGTAAGGCGAGTTGACGTAAAACGGTTGGGCTTCGGCCGAAGTCGAACTGCCCGCGGTCGGGTAACGCACATGGCCAATGCCCATGTGGCCGACCAGGCGCTGCATGTGACGCTGATGGAACACGTCACGCACCAGGCCATTGTCCTTGCGCAGGAATAACCGGCCATCATGGCTGGTCACGATACCGGCAGCGTCCTGGCCGCGGTGCTGGAGGACGGTTAGCGCGTCATACAGCGCCTGATTGACGTTCGACTTACCGACGATACCGACGATGCCACACATGCGACGCAACCCCTACTTAATGGATCTGAACTGAACACAACTCACTGAGGCGTTTTGGCCATCGGCAAGAGGTGCTCCTTGAACGGTATCTCAGCGGGTACGCTGATACCACTGGCAAGCCACTGACTGCTCCACCCGAGAATCAGGTTTTTGGACCAGTCTGCAACCAATAGAAATTTTGGCACGAGCTGTGACTCTTGCCACCACCCGTCCTGCTGTACCGGCCCCAGGCTCAACAGCCCGACCGCCACGACCACCAGCAACACGCCACGCGCGGCACCGAAGGCCATGCCGAGGAATCGATCGGTCCCGGATAGCCCGGTGACGCGAACCAATTCGCCGATAAGATAATTGATCATCGCGCCTACGATTAACGTGGCGACAAACATGATGGCACAGCCCGTGATCACACGGGCCGACGGCGTTTGGATGTATCCGGCGAGGTACTCGGACAATGAACCACCGAACATCCAGGCGACGACTCCTGCGATGATCCAGGTCACCAGCGACAGTGCTTCTTTGACGAAGCCGCGGCTCAGACTGATCAATGCGGAGATGGCGACGATTGCAACGATCGCCCAGTCAACCCAGGTAAATGGCACAGTGCAGCCTACAGACGGATAAGGCGGCGCATTTTAGCAGAGCGCATGGCTATCGGTAAGCTGCGATTGTCAGTGCATTTCAAATCGACGCGATAGTTTTAGCCCCTATCGAGCTGCACTCGTCCTTGTAGCAGCTGGCGAAGCCTGCGTCCGGCTGCGCAGCAGCCGTAAAATCGGGCAATTCGGTCTATCCGGCATACCGTGCAAGCAGGGTTTACGGCTGCTTCGCAGACCGGACGCAGCCTCGCGGGGCTCGACAGCTGCTACATCGAGCCGGGGATTGGCGTTTCGTTAGCCACGCTCAGGCTGGAAACGCACCACAAAACCCTTGAGGTTCTGCTGGCGGCTCAACAAGTCACGCAGACGATCGGCTTCCGCCCGCTCGATCAGCGGCCCGACAAACACCCGATTCTTGCCATCGGCAGTTCGAATGTAGGCGTTGTAACCCTGGCTGCGCAGGGATTTCTGCAGGCTTTCTGCACTGGCACGGCTCGACAGGCTGGCCAGTTGCACCGACCAACTGACCGACAGGCCATTGGCATCGACGCGGCTTTGAGTCGTGTCCGGCTTGCCCGGTGCAGCCGTGATGGGCTGGCCAGGTGCAACCGTTGGCTTGTTCGCCGGAGCCGGCGCTGGCGCCACAGTTGGCGCGACCGGTTTGGCGGCAGGCGCAGGCGTCACCGGTACAGTCGGGGCAATCGCTGTCGACGGTGCTTCTTGCTGAGCGATTTCTTCATCACTCGGCACAGGTTCCTGAGGCAGCGCTTGCGGTTCAGGCACCGCCACCGGCTCGACCTGAACTTGCGGCACCACCGGCGCTTGCGGCGCAGCCGGGGCTTCGACCGTCACTTGACGCTGTTCATCCTGGCGGGAAAACAGCATCGGCAGGAAAATCACCGCCAGCGCCACCAGAACCAGGGCGCCGACCATGCGCTGTTTGTATGCCTTATCCAGCAATGCCATTTGCCGCTTCCTCCGTGGAGCGCCGGGACAACCATTCGAGGGCCTCGGCGACACAATAAAATGATCCGAACAACAGAATCTCGTCGTCGCTCGTTGCCAGCGCGCATTGCCCTTCCAGGGCGGCCGCCACGCTGTCATAAGATGTTACCGAGGCGCCAAGGTTATGCAACGCTGCGTGCAAATCGGCAACCGGGCGTGCTCGCGGCGAATCCAGCGGCGCGACGGCCCAATGCTGGACACTAGCACTCAATTCACCGACGACACCATCCAGATCCTTGTCTGCCAACAGTCCGAACACTGCCAAACGCTTGCCGGCCGGTGCACGGCTGGCCAGACGACGAGCCAGATACTCTGCCGCATGGGGGTTATGCCCCACATCCAGCAACAGGTTCAGGCGCTTGCCCTGCCAGTCGAACTGACGGCGATCGAGGCGACCGACCACCCGAGTGGCTTTCAGCGCTTCAATAATGTGTGCATCCACCCAAGGCAACCCGAGCAACAGGTAAGCCTGCAACGCCAGCGCGGCGTTTTCCATCGGCAGATCGAGCAACGGCAGATCATGCAGCTCGACAGCACGCCCTTGAGCGTCAAGACCGCGCCATTGCCAGTTGTGATCGGTGATACCGAGGTCGAAATCGCGCCCACGCAGGAAAAACGGGCAATTGAGCTCGCGCGCTTTATCCAGCAGGGGTTGTGGAGGATTCAGGTCGCCACACAGCGCAGGCGCGCTCTGGCGGAAGATGCCGGCCTTTTCGAACGCGACGGATTCACGGGTATCGCCCAGATAGTCCGCGTGATCCACACCGATGCTGGTGACCAGCGCCATATCGGCGTCGACCACATTGACCGTGTCCAGACGACCGCCCAACCCGACTTCCAGCACCACCGCATCGAGACTGGCGTGTTGAAACAGCCAGAACGCCGCCAGGGTGCCCATTTCGAAGTACGTCAGGGAAGTGTCGCCACGACCGGCCTCGACCGCAGCAAAGGCTTCGCACAGCTCGGCGTCAGTGGCTTCGATGCCATTGACCTGCACCCGCTCGTTGTAACGCAGCAGATGCGGAGAATTGTAGACACCGACGTTCAGACCCTGCGCCCGCAGCAACGAAGCCACGAATGCGCAGGTAGAACCTTTGCCGTTGGTGCCGGTGACCGTGATCACCCGAGGCGCCGGCTTGCCCAGTCCCATGCGGGACGCTACCTGCTGCGAGCGCTCCAGGCCCATGTCGATGGCCGAAGGGTGCAACTGCTCAAGGTAGGCGAGCCACTCGCCAAGGGTACGTTCGATCATAGGTTGGCGGGCACCGGTGGGACCACGATTGGCTCGATTGGCGCCGCGACGAATTGCGGTGTCGGCAGACCCATCATTTGTGCCAGCAGATTGCCCAGACGCGGACGCAGTTCCTGGCGGTGAATAATCATGTCGATCGCACCGTGCTCCAGCAGGAACTCACTGCGCTGGAAACCTTCCGGCAGTTTTTCGCGAACGGTCTGCTCGATAACGCGCGGACCGGCGAAGCCGATCAGGGCTTTGGGCTCACCGACAATCACGTCGCCGAGCATCGCCAGACTGGCGGAAACACCGCCGTAGACCGGGTCGGTCAGTACGGAGATGAACGGAATGCCTTCTTCACGCAGACGCGCCAGCACCGCAGAGGTCTTGGCCATTTGCATCAGGGAGATCAGGGCTTCCTGCATCCGCGCACCGCCGGAAGCGGAGAAGCAGATCATCGGGCAACGGTTTTCCAGCGCGTAGTTGGCGGCGCGAACAAAACGCTCGCCAACGATGGCGCCCATCGAGCCACCCATGAAGGAAAATTCGAAGGCCGACACCACGACCGGCATGCCCAGCAAGGTGCCGCTCATGGAGATCAGGGCGTCTTTTTCGCCGGTCTGCTTCTGCGCAGCGGTCAGGCGATCCTTGTACTTCTTGCCGTCGCGAAACTTCAGACGGTCAACCGGCTCCAGGTCCGCGCCCAGTTCGGCACGGCCTTCAGCGTCGAGGAAGATATCGATGCGGGCGCGTGCGCCGATACGCATGTGGTGGTTGCACTTGGGGCAAACGTCCAGGGTCTTTTCCAGCTCCGGACGATACAGCACAGCCTCGCAAGACGGGCATTTGTGCCACAGACCTTCAGGCACCGAGCTCTTCTTGACCTCGGAACGCATGATCGAAGGGATCAGTTTGTCTACTAACCAGTTGCTCATGCTTTCTTTCTCCAGTACCGGCGGCCCGAACGCTCTGGTTCGCAGCCCCGCGTATGCCCTTGAGCTAAATTCATATGTGTGGCGATGATCGATGGGTTGCCGGGTCAGTGAAGCGTGACCTGCGTACACCCCAAAAACCCTCAGCCATGCCTGTGGACGGCGGCAGTGTGCCAGCCGTCACATCAGCTTCCGCGTACCGCTTTAATGAATGCCTGAATCTTTGCGTGATCCTTGATGCCCTTGCTCGCCTCCACCCCGCCGCTGACGTCCACGGCATATGGCCGAACCCTTGCAATCGCTTCGGCGACGTTGTCCGGCGTCAAGCCACCCGCCAGGATGATCGGTTTGCTTAAGCCTTGCGGTATCAGAGACCAGTCAAACACTTCACCGGTTCCGCCGGGCACGCCTTCAACGTAGGCGTCGAGCAGGATACCGCTGGCGCCTGGAAACGCATCGCAGGCGGCCGCGATGTCATCACCGGCCTTGACCCGCAGCGCCTTGATGTACGGACGGTGCCAGCCTTCGCACTCCGCCGCGGTTTCATCGCCATGGAACTGCAACAGGTCCAGCGGCACGGCGTCGAGGATTTCTCCCAACTCGCAGCGGCTGGCGTTGACGAACAACCCGACAGTGGTCACGAACGGCGGCAACGCCTCGATGATCGAGCGCGCCTGCTGAAACGTCACGGCCCGAGGGCTTTTGGCATAGAACACGAAACCGATCGCATCAGCCCCGGCCTCAACCGCCGCCAACGCATCTTCCATGCGGGTAATCCCACAAATCTTGCTGCGAACGGCCGACATGTCGATAGAACCCCAAGGTAAATCCGAGAAAGTCCCGGATGGTAACAAAAGCGTTCGAGGGCGTCAGCCGTCAAGTTCCGAGAAACCGGTCAGGAAGTGCGGCCCGATGTAACGCTCGGGCAATTCGAACTCGTCGCGGTACTCGACCTGCACCAGGTACAGGCCGTACGGGTGCGCCGTCACCCCACCGGAACGACGAATACGACTCTCCAGCACTTCTTTCATCCACTCCACAGGACGCTCGCCAGCACCGATGGTCATCAGCACGCCAGCAATGTTGCGCACCATGTGATGCAGGAAGGCGCTGGCGCGGATGTCCAGCACGATCATCTTGCCGTGGCGCGTGACGCGCAGGTGATGCAGCTCCTTGATCGGCGACTTGGCCTGACACTGGCCGGCACGGAACGCGCTGAAATCGTGGGTGCCGACCAGGTACTGCGCGGCGTCGGCCATGCGCTCGACGTCCAGCGGACGGTGATTCCAGGTGATTTCTTCGTTCAGGTGCGCCGGACGGATCTGGTCGTTGTAGATCACGTAGCGATAGCGCCGGGCAATAGCCTTGAACCGCGCATGAAAATGCGCCGGCATGACCTTGGCCCAGCTGACACTAACGTCGTGAGGCAAATTGATATTGGCGCCCATGACCCAGGCTTTCATCGAACGCTCGACCTGAGTATCGAAATGCACCACCTGACCGCACGCATGCACGCCGGCATCCGTACGTCCGGCGCAGAGCAGTGACACCGGTGAGTCGGCGACTTTGGACAAGGCCTTTTCAAGCGTCTCCTGCACGGTGAGTACACCGGAGGCCTGACGCTGCCAGCCGCGATAGCGCGAGCCTTTGTATTCAACGCCCAACGCGATCCGGAAAAAGCCCTCGGCCGCCAGTTCGGCGGCCGGATTATCTATATTTGCCAAGGAGTGACAGCCTGCTGATGTACGCAAAGGCGGGCATTATAAGGCTGTCAGGCAGGGACGCCAGAGGCGTATGTTTTTTGTGGCCTGACGTGTCGGGGTTGATCGTTCCCACGCAGAGCGTGGGAACGGGCTGTCGTGGACTGAAACAAAAACGGCAGCCTCAATGGGCTGCCGTTTTGTTTACGCCTTACCGATCAATCAAGCCAGACGCGAAAGCATTTCGTTGGCTTCGCTCTTCTGACCTGCATCCCCCTCTGTCACCACTTCATTGAGGATGTCCCGGGCGCCGTCGGCGTCGCCCATGTCGATGTAGGCTTGGGCCAGATCGAGTTTGGTCGCCACTTCGTCGGTGCCGGAAAGGAAATCGAATTCCGGCTCGTCGGCGGCGGAGGCCATGGCATCTTCCGCGGTGAAACTCGGCTCGCCAAGACTCTGGGACAGGCGATCGAGCTCGGCGTTGACGTCTTCCAGTTCGGCTGCAAACGCGTCCGGAGCGTCTGGCGCATCCATTTCGTCAGCCAGCGACAGGTCGAAATCGGCTGGCAGCTCCAGATCGTCCAGCGCAGCTGCAGGAACAGCCGGCGCTTCAGCGACAGGCAAGTCCAGGTCCTTGACGCCGTCATCCAGGCTCAACAGGAAGTCGTCTTCGGCCAGGGTCGCCGGCGAGGCATCCCCACCAAGATCCATATCCAGGTCGAAGTCCGACAGGTCATCGAGGTTTTCCTTGATGTCGGTCTGCTGCTGCAACACCGACTCGAAGCTCAGGTCGTCGTCCAGCGGGAATTCGTCCAGATCTGCCGCAGCCACTGGTGCCGGTACAACCACTGCCGGCGAGGCAGTTTCCAGATCATCCAGGCTCAAATCGAAGGCACTGTCGAGATCATCGAGTTCAGGTTCAGGTTTTTCTGGCGCTGGTTCAGGTGCTGGTTCGGGTGCTGGTTCGGGTGCAACCTCTGCCGCCGAGGCCGTTTCCAGATCATCCAGGCTCAAATCGAAAGCACTGTCGAGATCATCGAGTTCTGGTTCTGGTTCTGGTTCTGGTTCTGGCTCTGATGCAACCCCTGCCGCCGAGGCAGTTTCCAGATCATCCAGGCTCAAATCGAAAGCATTGTCGAAGTCATCGGGCACTGCCGGCGCCGGCGCTTCTGGCTCGTCCAGCAGTAGATCCTTGACGTATTGCGCGTCCAGTTCGGCAGCGATCGCAGCGGCTGCGATACCACCGGCTGCCGCAACGGCCATGGCCGGGAAGCGGCTCTTGAGTTTTTCGACCTGAGCAAAGTTGTCGCCATTGGCCACCAGTTGGCGTTCCTGGGCAACGAATGCATCGCGGTCACCCTGCTGACCGTAGACTTCCATCAGCTTGAGGCGCAAGTCGCTGCGTTGCGGCTCTTGCTTGATCCCGTCTTCCAGCAAGGCGGCCGCCTGATTCAGACGACCGGCAGTGATGTGCGACTGCGCCTTGCTCAATACATCGTCATTGCGCTCGCCAGCAGGCGAAACCAATGGCGCAGCGATCGGCGGCGTCACCACAACCGGAGCAAACACCGGCGCGGGTGCAGGGGCTGGTGCAGGCGGCGGCGTTGGCGCGGTAGCGAGCTTCACGCTCGGCGGCGGCACTTCCAGGTCATCAAAGATGCCTTTTGGCAGGTCGAGTTCAGCGGAGAACGCCTGCTCCTCGGCCAAATCACGGGCCATGCGCAAATGCTTTTCGGCTTCTTGCTGGGCTTTGCGGCGACGCGCCAGCAACAGCAGCAGGAACAGCGCCACCACGGCGGCGCCCCCTGCCAGACCCAGCAGCCACGGATTGGTCAGCAGCTCTTTGAATTGCTGATCGTCAGAGGCTGCCGGCGTTGGCTCGACAGGCTTCTCGGCTGGAGGCGCAGCGTCCTGGGGAGCAGCCGCTTCTGGCGCAGGTGCAGGCGCTGCATCAGGATTGGCTGCGAGCTCGGCTGACATTGCCGGAGCGGTCGCATCGGATGCCGGCGTACCCGCCGCGCCTTCAGCCTGCAACTTGGCCAGTTGATTGTTCTTCAGCTCGATCAGGCGTTGCAGCTTGTCTAGCTGACTTTGCAGATCGGTCATGCGGCTTTTCAGTTCGGCGTTGTCACGACGGGTCGTGTCGAGGCTTTCCTGGGTCACGGCCAGCTTGTTGCTCAAATTCTTGGCATCACCCGCAGCGCCTTTGCCACCCGCCTTGCCGGCCTCGGCAGAGACCAGGCTCAGCTTGTCTGTCGCTGTTTGCGACGAAGGGCCTTCACCGCGAGCGCGTTTGGTGGCATCGAGCTGCTGCTGTCCGGTCCCGGGCTTCGCCACGTAGCGACGCCCCTGACGCCACGCAGTGTTCTGCGCGGAGACTTCGGCAATGGCTTTCGGTTGCGGCAGGCTGGTGCTCTGTGCCTGATCGGGCAGACGCAGCACCTGACCGGCTTTCAACCGGTTGATGTTGCCGTCGATAAAGGCATCCGGATTTAACGCCTGGATGGCCAGCATGGTTTGCTGGACCGAGCCGCCATTGCCCGTCTTTTCGGCGATTTCCCACAGGGTATCGCGCGGCGCGGTGGTGTATTGGGAGGGTTTGGTGCCACCGGTCACCGGAGCGGTGACGGTTTGCGTCGGAGCAGGTTGCGCAGCCGCATCAGCGGTTTGCGGCGAGAACTTGGACGGATCGAGCAGCACGCTGTAATCGCGCAGCAGGCGACCGTTGGGCCACATCACCTGAACCAGGAATTTCACCATGGGTTCAGAGAGCGGCTTGCTGGATGTCACACGCAAGATGCTTTTACCGCTGGCGTTGAGCACCGGGGTAAAGGTCAGGTCATTGAGAAAGGCCTGGCGATCAACGCCGGCCTTGGCGAAATCTTCGGGCGAAGCCAGGCTCGGCACCACTTCGGCAGCGGTGAGTTCCTTGACGTCGAGCAACTCGATTTCTGCCACCAGGGGTTGGTTCAGCGTCGACTTCAGGGTCAATTCCCCGAGCCCGAGGGCATGCGCCATACCGGAGGACAGCGCCGAGGCGGCCGCTATTGCTAACACCAGTTTGCGAACTTGAACCATAGCCTCATCCTTTGTTTGAACATTCCTCGGCCAGCGAGAAGGTGTTGATAGTCGCTGCCGTAAGGCATTGCGCGCGGCGGCGAAGAGTCATCGCGCGCGATCATTTCATTCATGCCACGCAAAACCCCGCAGGGAGCCCGCCTTCAGCAGTCCAGCCAAGCATAGCGCCCGACTGGATTCATTCGACAAATTGTTGCCAAGTATCTTTTACAGCAGGCCTTTTATCAACAATTCAGCCACCTGCACAGCATTGAGCGCTGCGCCTTTGCGTACGTTATCTGACGTCAGCCACAAATTAAGTTCCGACAGGTCGTCGATCCCGTGGCGAACCCGACCAACGTAAACCACGTCCTGCCCTACCGCATCGCCTACCGGCGTCGGGTAATCACCGGCTTCCACCAGCTCTATACCGGGCGCGTCTTCCAGGGCAGCGCTGACTTTTGCCAGGTCGATGTCGCTCGATGACTGCAAGGTCACGTTAAAGCTATCGCCAAAAAACACCGGGGCTTGAATGCAAGTCACGGAAATCTTTAATAAAGGCAGCGCCATGACCTGACGCAGCTCGCGTACCAGGCGTTTTTCCAGCAGCGTGTGACCCTGTTCATCAGGCTTGCCCACTTGCGCCAGCAGGTTGAAGGCCATCTGCCGATCAAAGAACGTCGGCTCCAGCGGACGCACATTCAGCAGCTCGGCTGTTTGCCGCGCCAGCTCGGTGACGGCTTCGCGGCCCTGGGCGGAGACGGCCAGGCTGGCGGTCAAATTGATCCGTTGCAGATCGAGCAAACCGAGCAACGGCGCCAGCACGACCGCCAATGTGGTGGCCGAAGGGCTTGGACTGCTGACCTGGAACGGCTTTTTCAAACCGGCCAGCACCTGCGCGTTGGCTTCAGGCACGACTTGTGGCGCCTGATCAGCCGGCAAGGCGCCGGACAAGTCGATCAACGAACAACCGGCGGCGGTGGCACGCGAGGCGAAACTCAGGGTTACCGCCGGGCCGGCAGCGAAGAACACCAGCTGGACTTTGCTGAAGTCGAACTCATCGACCTCCCTCACCCGCACGTTCTTGCCGCGAAACGGCACCGAATGCCCGGCGGATTCGCTGCTGGCGAGCAGGTGCAGATTGCCGACCGGGAAGTCGCGCTCTTCGAGAATCTGCACGAGCGTTTCGCCGACAGTACCGGTGGCGCCGATCACGGCAATATCAAAGGACTGGTTCATGGATCTACCTCTGGCGAAACGGGGGGAGCGGCACTTTACCGGGTGGTTGGCATGCAGGCAATTCACGCCCACCCCGATCGCTCCCACACTCTGCGTGGGAACGATCGGCAGGAACAAAAAACCCGCACCTCTTTCAAGGCACGGGTTCCTTTATGACTTCAACCGATCAACGCTCAAGCAGGATCCGCAGCATGCGACGCAGCGGTTCGGCCGCGCCCCACAGCAGTTGGTCGCCGACGGTGAACGCGCCGACGTACTGCGTGCCCATGTTCAGCTTGCGCAGACGGCCAACCGGCACGTTCAGGGTACCGGTGACCTTTGTAGGGCTCAGCTCCTGCATGCTGATTTCGCGGTTGTTCGGCACCAGTTTGACCCAAGGGTTGTGCTGGCTGATCAACCCTTCGATGTCAGCGATCGGCACGTCTTTGTTCAGCTTGATGGTCAGCGCCTGGCTGTGGCAGCGCATGGCGCCGATGCGCACGCAGATGCCGTCCACCGGGATCGGGCTCTTGAAGCGACCGAGGATCTTGTTGGTCTCGGCCTGGGCTTTCCACTCTTCGCGGCTCTGACCGTTCGGCAGTTCCTTGTCGATCCACGGGATCAGGCTGCCGGCCAGCGGTACGCCGAAGTTCTCGGTCGGGTACGCGTCGCTGCGCATGGCTTCGGCAACACGGCGGTCGATGTCGAGGATCGCGCTGGCCGGGTCGGCCAGTTGATCGGCGACAGCGGCGTGGGTCACACCCATTTGCTTGATCAGTTCACGCATGTGCTGCGCGCCGCCACCGGAGGCGGCCTGATAAGTCATGGCGCTCATCCACTCGACCAGACCCGCCTCGAACAGGCCCCCCAGGCCCATCAGCATCAGGCTGACGGTGCAGTTGCCGCCGATGTAGTTCTTGGTGCCCGCGTCGAGCTGCTGGTCGATGACCTTGCGGTTAACCGGGTCCAGGACGATGACCGCGTCATCCTGCATGCGCAGGCTGGAAGCGGCGTCGATCCAGTAACCCTGCCAGCCGGCTTCGCGCAGCTTCGGGAACACTTCGCTGGTGTAGTCGCCACCCTGGCAGGTCAGAATCACGTCGAGGGTTTTCAGCTCTTCAATGTTGTAAGCGTCCTTGAGCGGAGCAATGTCCTTACCCACGGACGGGCCTTGGCCACCGACATTGGAAGTGGTGAAAAACACCGGCTCGATAAGATCGAAATCCTGCTCTTCCAGCATCCGCTGCATGAGCACGGAACCGACCATACCGCGCCAACCGATCAGACCTACACGTTTCATCGCAACTACACCTTCTTCAAAAGTGGGCCGCTGCCTTCATGGTTGAAAGTTGCAGCGGGCCAAAGAGATTACAGATTCCGCAGCGCGGCGACTACTGCGTCGCCCATTTCCTGCGTACCGACTTTAGTGCAACCGGCCGACCAGATGTCGCCCGTACGCAGGCCCTGGTCCAATACCAGACTGACGGCCTGCTCGATGGCATCGGCCGCATCCTGCAGATTGAAGCTGTAACGCAGCATCATCGACACCGACAAAATGGTCGCCAACGGGTTGGCGATACCTTTGCCAGCGATGTCCGGCGCCGAACCGTGGCACGGCTCATACATGCCTTTGTTGTTGGTATCCAGGGACGCCGAGGGCAGCATGCCGATGGAACCGGTGAGCATCGACGCCTGGTCGGAAAGAATGTCGCCGAACAGGTTGTCGGTGACGATCACGTCGAACTGCTTTGGTGCGCGCACCAGCTGCATGGCGGCGTTGTCGACGTACATGTGGCTGAGTTCGACTTCCGGGTAATCCTTGGCCACTTGCTCGACGATTTCACGCCACAGTTGACTGGACGCTAACACGTTGGCCTTGTCTACCGAACACAGTTTCTTGTTACGAACCATGGCCATGTCGAAACCGACACGGGCGATACGGCGGATTTCGCTTTCGCTGTACGGCAGGGTGTCGTAAGCCTGACGCTCGCCGTTTTCCAGGGTGCGAACGCCACGTGGCGCGCCGAAGTAGATACCACCGGTCAGTTCACGGACGATCAGGATATCCAGGCCAGCCACGATTTCAGGCTTCAGGCTCGAAGCCTCGGCCAGTTGCGGGTACAGGATCGCCGGACGCAGGTTGCCGAACAGGCCCAGTTGCGCACGGATTTTCAGCAGGCCGCGCTCAGGGCGGATGTCACGCTCGATGGTGTCCCATTTCGGGCCGCCCACGGCGCCCAGCAATACAGCGTCAGCTGCGCGTGCACGGTCCAGGGTTTCGTCAGCCAGCGGCACGCCGTGCTTGTCGATGGCAGCGCCGCCGATCACGTCATGGCTCAGCTCGAAGCCCAGGCTGTACTTGTCGTTCGCCAGCTCCAGCACCTTGACCGCTTCGGCCATGATTTCCGGGCCAATACCGTCACCTGGGAGAATCAGAATCTGCTTGCTCATGCTTTCCTCATGTCATCAGTCGGTGCGCCCTGGGGCACACCCGGAAAAATTGGTTTGACGCTTACCTTTCAGCCATCAGTACCAACACATCGGTACTGAACGAGCCATCAGCCTCGATTTCAAAATATTCGCGTACTTCATTGCCCATCGATTGCTGCAGCTCGAGGATTGCCGCGCGCATCACTTCTGGGGTGCGCATGCGCTCGACCCAGGAGGTGTACTCCAGACGCAACCGTTGACGAGTGGTGCTGCGGGTATGCAACCCCGCTTCGCTGACCTGACGCAACCACTCACCGGCGGAATAATCGCGCACATGGCTGGTGTCGCGCAGCACTTCGACGCTTTGCAGGTAAGTGTCGAACAGCGGACTGCCCGGTGACAACACGTCGATGAACGCCGCCACGCCGCCCGGCTTCAGCACCCGGCGAACCTCTCGCAGGGCCAGGCCGAGATCGCTCCAATGGTGCGCCGAATAACGGCTGAAGACGAAATCGAATTCGCCATCGGCGAAGGGCAAGTGCTCGGCGGCGCCCAGCACGGTGGACACGTTGGTCAGGCCGCGATCAACGGCAGCACCGGCCACCACGTCGAGCATCTGCTGCGACAAATCGTAGGCCACCACTTCCTTGACCAGCGACGCCACGTGAAAACTCACGTGACCGGCGCCGCAGCCCAGGTCCAGCACTCGGGCATCGCCCTGCCCTGCCAGTTCAGCCTGTAGCAACGCAAATTCGGTGCCTTGAGCATGTACGGCGCTGCTCAGGTAGGCCGAGGCTTGTTCGCCGAATTGCTTTTGTACGACTTGGCTGTGGGCGGTGCTGGTCATCGTAATGTCCTGATATTTGTGTTGTCTGGGCTCCCGTCATCGCGAGCAAGCTCAGCTCCTACAGGGGATCTGTGGCACTCACATAACCTGTGGGAGCCGAGCTTGCTCGCGATGGCGTAATTACGCCTTACGCAGAATCAAACGTCGCGAAACAACCACGGCTGGCTCGCACGGTGTTTGGCTTCAAACGCCGCAATCGCTTCGTGATCCATCAATGTCAGACCGATATCGTCGAGGCCATTCACCAGGCAGTGTTTACGGAATTCGTCCAATTCGAATTTGTAGACCTTGCCATCCGGACGGGTCACGGTCTGGGCTTGCAGGTCGACCGTCAACTCGTAACCCGGATTGGCCTCGACTTGCTGGAACAACTCATCCACTTCAGCGTCGGTCAGAATGATCGGCAACAAGCCGTTCTTGAAGCTGTTGTTGTAGAAGATGTCGGCATAGCTCGGCGCAATGATGCTGCGAAAACCGTACTCTTCCAGCGCCCACGGCGCGTGTTCACGGCTGGAGCCGCAACCGAAGTTTTCGCGGGCCAGCAGCACGCTGGCGCCTTGATAACGCTCGGCGTTGAGCACGAAGTCCTTGTTCAGCGGACGCTTGGAGTTGTCCTGGTAGGCATAGCCCACGTCCAGGTAGCGCCATTCGTCGAACAGGTTCGGGCCAAAACCGGTGCGCTTGATCGACTTCAAGAACTGCTTCGGAATGATCTGGTCGGTGTCGACGTTGGCACGGTCCAATGGCGCGACCAAACCGGTGTGTTGGGTAAAAGCTCTCATGTGCGGTTCCTCAGATCAGTTCGCGAACGTCGATGAAACGACCGTGGACGGCAGCCGCCGCGGCCATGGCCGGGCTGACCAGGTGCGTACGGCCACCGGCGCCCTGACGCCCTTCGAAGTTGCGGTTGGAGGTCGAGGCGCAATGCTCGCCCGACTCCAAGCGGTCCGGGTTCATCGCCAGGCACATCGAGCAACCCGGTTCACGCCACTCGAAACCGGCTTCGAGGAAAATCTTGTCCAGGCCTTCGGCCTCGGCTTGCGCCTTCACCAGGCCCGAGCCCGGCACCACGATGGCTTGCTTGATGGTCGAAGCGACTTTACGGCCCTTGGCGATCACCGCCGCAGCGCGCAAGTCTTCGATCCGCGAGTTGGTGCAGGAACCGATGAACACGCGGTCCAGTTGAATGTCGGTGATCGCCTGATTGGCGCTCAAACCCATGTATTTCAAGGCGCGCTCGATGGAACCGCGCTTGACCAGGTCCATTTCCTTCGCCGGGTCCGGCACGTTCTGATCAACCGCCAAAACCATCTCGGGCGAAGTACCCCAGCTGACTTGCGGCTTGATCTGGGCAGCGTCGAGCTCGACGACGGTGTCGAACACGGCATCGGCGTCGGACACCAGGTCTTTCCAGGCTTCGACCGCCATGTCCCATTCCGCACCTTTCGGGGCAAATGGACGACCCTTGACGTAAGCCACGGTTTTTTCATCGGCAGCCACCAGGCCAACACGAGCGCCGGCTTCGATGGACATGTTGCAGATGGTCATGCGGCCTTCGACGGACAAATCGCGAATGGCGCTGCCGGCGAACTCGATGGCGTGGCCGTTACCGCCGGCAGTGCCGATCTTGCCGATGACGGCGAGCACGATGTCCTTGGCGGTCACGCCGAACGGCAATTTGCCTTCGACCGACACCAGCATGTTTTTCATTTTCTTGGCCACCAGGCATTGCGTGGCGAACACGTGCTCGACTTCGGAAGTGCCGATGCCGTGGGCCAATGCGCCAAACGCGCCGTGGGTCGAGGTGTGCGAGTCGCCGCAGACCACGGTCATGCCCGGCAAGGTGGCGCCCTGCTCCGGACCGATCACGTGAACGATGCCCTGACGCACGTCATTCATCTTGAATTCGGTGATGCCATATTCGTCGCAGTAGTCGTCGAGGGTCTGAACCTGCAAACGCGAGACCTGGTCGGTAATCGCTTCGATGCCGCCCTTGCGATCCGGGGTGGTCGGTACGTTGTGGTCCGGGGTCGCGATGATCGAGTCGACGCGCCAAGGCTTGCGCCCGGCCAGACGCAGGCCTTCGAAAGCTTGGGGCGAAGTCACTTCATGGATGATGTGGCGGTCGATATAGATCAGCGACGACCCATCGTCGCGCCGTTTCACTTCATGGGAATCCCAAAGCTTGTCGTAAAGCGTTTTGCCGGCCATCAGACGGTCCTCATCAGCGTATTTCTATGCCCTGGATTTTGAAAAACTCAATAACCCCTTGGCTTGTGAGGTCGATCCTAGGGGGTTACATTAAATAACTCAAATTCATATTTTTCATGCTTTGGATAACCAACTGGAATACAGCAATGGACCTCGCCAACCTCAATGCTTTTATCGCGATTGCCGAGACCGGGAGCTTCTCCGGCGCTGGCGAACGGCTGCACCTGACGCAACCGGCCATCAGCAAGCGCATTGCCGGGCTGGAACAGCAATTGAAGGTGCGTCTGTTCGATCGCCTGGGCCGGGAAGTCAGCCTGACTGAGGCCGGACGCGCCTTGCTGCCGCGGGCCTATCAGATCCTGAATGTGCTGGACGACACCCGCCGCGCGCTGACCAACCTGACCGGCGAAGTGACTGGCCGCCTGACCCTGGCCACCAGCCACCACATAGGCCTGCACCGCTTGCCCCCCTTGCTAAGGGAGTTCACCCGACGTTACCCGCAAGTGGCGCTGGATATTCAGTTCCTCGATTCGGAAGTGGCCTACGAAGAAATCCTCCATGGCCGCGCCGAACTGGCGGTCATCACCCTGGCGCCGGAGCCCCACGCACTGGTCAAGGCCACGCCGGTGTGGGACGACCCGCTGGACTTCGTGGTCGCCCCGGAGCATTCGCTGATCAGCCACGGCCCGGTCAGCCTGGCGGACATTGCCCTGCACCCGGCGGTTTTCCCCGGCGGCAACACCTTTACTCACCACATCGTCCGGCGCCTGTTCGAAGCTCAAGGCCTGACGCCGAACATCGCCATGAGCACGAATTATCTGGAAACCATCAAGATGATGGTCTCGATCGGCCTGGCCTGGAGCGTGTTGCCGCGCACTATGCTTGACGATCAAGTGGCGCGAATACCTTTACCAGGCATACAACTCACTCGCCAGCTAGGCTATATCCTGCACACAGAAAGGACACTATCGAATGCGGCGCGAGCCTTCATGGCCTTGCTGGATGCACAAATCGATCTGCCAGGGACTCTCGGCTAAGCTGTGCTACGTCTATAGAGCTTCGAGTCACTGACCTGACCCCCACTCAGCCAAGGCTTGCCAATGCCGAAATCTGTTGACCGTATTCCGCCGATGCCGCGTATACAAGCGCTTGACCCAAAACGGTCCGAGCAGAGTTGGGAGAGCGCCCCACAATTGCTGGCCGCCCTCAACGGTGCACGACTGGGCGCCTGGTATTGGGACATCGAGCGTGGGCAGATCAGTTGGTCGCGGGGGACCCAGGCGCTGTTCGGCTTCGATCCCCGGCAACCGCTGCCGGCGGATCTGGAATACCTCGACTTGCTGCCGCCAGAGGATCGGGCGAAAACCATTCGCGCCTTCGACGCGGTGATCGCCGGCGCCCCGCTGGAACAGGCGATGCATCACCGCATTCGCTGGCCCGACGGCAGCCTGCACTGGCTGGAGATCAACGGCAGTCTGCTGCCGGACAAACACGGCCGGCCACGCATGATCGGCGTCATCCGCGAAATCACCCACCAGCGTCAGCGCGAACAGGCGTTGACCAGCTCAGAAAAACGCTTTGCCACGCTGTTCCACCTGTGTCCGAACATGGTCCTGCTGACTCGCCAGGAAGACGGCCTGATCAGCGAAGCCAACCAGTATTTCGAAAGCCTGTTTGGCTGGCCAGTTCAGAACGCTATTGGTCGTACCACCCTGGAACTGGGCCTCTGGGTGCATCCGGAACAACGGACGCAACTGGTCAAAGCCACCAAGGCCAAAGGCGAACTGATCAACATGGAGGTGCAATTTCGTGCCAGCAACGGCCAGATCCACGACGGCATCCTCAGCGCACAAAAAGTCGAGCTAGAAGGCCAGCCGTATCTGCTGAGCACGTTTCTGGACACCACCGAACGCAAAGCCGCCGAGCTTGCCCTGAAAGACAGCCAGGAGCGCCTCGACCTGGCGCTGGATTCGGCGCAACTGGGTACCTGGGACTGGCACATCCCCAGCGGCATGCTGTACGGCTCGGCGCGCGCCGCCCAGCTACATGGGCTGGAAGCCATACCTTTCCATGAATCCTTCGACGAGTTTTTCGAAGGCGTACCCGACGAAGAACGCGGCTCCATGCGCGATGCCTATCGCAGCCTGCGAGAAGGCCCGGCCGGCAATTATCAACTGACCTACCGCGTACAACTGCAGGACGGCAGCTCACGCTACCTGGAAAGCCGCGCCCGGCTCTATCGCGACGAAAACGGGGCCCCGCTGCGCATGGCCGGCACCCTGCTCGACATCACTGACCAGGTGGAGCGCGAGCAACTGCTGGTGGCGTCCGAAGAGAAGTTCGCCACCCTGTTCCAGGTCAGCCCGGACCCGATTTGCGTGACCCGTCAGGACACCGGCCAATTTATCGAGATCAATTCCAGTTTCACCCAGACCTTCGGCTGGAGCGCCGCCGACGTGATTGGCCGCGGCGCCGACGAAATCGGTCTATGGGACGCTTCGGCACAAAGCCTGCGACGCATCGAGCAGGTCATCCGCGAACAGGGCCTGAACAACGTGGCGATCCTCGTTCAGCACAAAGACGGGCAAGCCCTGACCTGCGTGATTTCCAGCCGCCAGATCAGCGTCGGCGACCAGCCGTGCATTGTTACTACCCTGCGCGATATCACTCAGCAGCAACGCTCGGAAGCTGCGCTCAAGGCCAGCGAAGAGAAGTTCGCCAAGGCCTTCCACTCCAGCCCCGACGCCATCACCATCACCGAGCGCGACACCGGGCGTTATCTGGAGGTTAACGATGGCTTTTGCCGCCTGACCGGCTACCGCGCCGATGAAGTGGTCGGCCGCACGGTGTACCAGGTCGGCATCTGGGCCGAGGAAAAACAACGTTCAGCGCTGCTCGCCGAACTCCAGATCAAGGGCCGGGTACTTCATCAGGAAATGCTCGGACGCAATAAACGCGGCGAGTTGCTGACCGTCGAAGTCTCGATAGAACCAATTACCCTCAACGAAACCGCGTGCCTGCTGCTGACCGCGCGGGACGTCAGCCTGCTGAAAAACGCCGAAGCGCAGATCCGTCACCTGGCCTACCACGACCCGCTGACCAACCTGCCCAACCGCGCCCTGCTGATGGATCGCCTGAGCCAGCAGATTGCCTTGCTCAAGCGCCACAACCTGCGCGGCGCCCTGATGTTTCTCGACCTTGATCACTTCAAGCACATCAATGATTCGCTCGGCCATCCGGTGGGCGATACCGTGCTGAAAATCATCACCGCGCGCCTCGAAGCCAGCGTGCGCATGGAAGACACCGTCGCGCGCTTGGGCGGTGACGAATTCGTGGTGCTGCTCAGCGGACTCGAAGGCTCGCGCAACGAGGTCAGCGAGCAAGTCCTGCAACTGGCGGACACCTTGCGTGAACTGCTGTCGGAGCCGATGTTCCTCGACGGACAACGCCTGCAAGTAACCCCGAGCATCGGTATCGCGCTGATTCCCGATCACGGTTCGACACCGACCGACCTGCTCAAGCGCGCCGACATTGCCCTCTATAGAGCCAAGGATTCGGGCCGCAACACCGCGCAGATGTACCACAACACCATGCAGAAGGCGGCGAGCGAACGCTTGCGCATGGAAACCGACCTGCGCCTGGCCCTTTCCCGGGGCGAGTTCCGCGTGCATTACCAACCCCAGGTCGACGCCCGGAACGAGCGCATCGTCGGCGCCGAGGCCCTGGTGCGCTGGAACCATCCGGAACTCGGCGAGCAATCGCCCACCGAGTTCATCAAGGTGCTGGAAGACAGCGGACTGATTCTGGAAGTGGGTACCTGGATCGTCGACGAGGCCTGCAGCGCCTTCAAACAGCTGATCGCCAACGGCCTGGTCGATCCGCTGGACTTCAGCCTGTGCGTCAACATCAGCCCACGGCAATTTCGCCAGAATGACTTTGTCGAACGCATCGAACACAGCCTCGTCAGCCACGGCCTGCCCTGCTCGCTGCTGAAACTGGAAATCACCGAAGGCATCGTGATCCAGAACCTGGAAGACACCATCAACAAAATGCGCAGCCTGAAAAAGCTCGGCGTGAGTTTCGCCATGGACGATTTCGGCACCGGTTATTCCTCGCTGACCTACCTCAAGCGTTTGCCGGTCGACACCCTGAAAATCGACCAATCATTCATCCGCGACGCCACCACCGACCCCAACGACGCCGAGATCATCCGCGCCATCGTTGCCATGGCCCGCAGCCTGGAATTGAAAGTGATTGCCGAAGGGGTCGAGACGCCTGAGCAGCTGGAATTCTTGCAGGGGCTGGGCTGCCATTTCTATCAGGGGTATTTGCACAGTCCTCCGCTGCCTGTGGAGGACTTCCAGAAACTGCTCAAGTGACGGGCACAAAAAAAGGGCGCCGATGGCGCCCTTTTCATTGCCCTGCCTCAGTGCTGCAGCGCAGGTTTTTGCGTCCCGTTGATCGGGATGCGTTTGGCTTTCGCCTCTTCCGGAATGACCCGCAACAGGTCGATGCTCAACAAACCGTTGCTCAGACCGGCGGCCTTGATTTCGATATGGTCCGCCAGACGGAAGGACAGTTTGAAGGCACGCTGTGCGATGCCCTGGTACAGATAGGTGACGTCTTCGGTCGCGTCACGTTTGCCGCCACTGATGGTCAGCACACCTTTTTCCACTTGCAGCTCCAGGTCTTCTTCCTGGAAGCCGGCGGCCGCTACGACGATGCGGTATTGGTCGTCGCCGTGTTTTTCCACGTTGTAAGGTGGGTAGGTGCTGCCTGGCTCGTTGCGCAGGGCGGTTTCGAACAGGTCATTGAAACGATCGAAACCGACCGAGGAACGGAACAGTGGTGCCATGGAAAATGCAGTACTCATGATTCAAATCTCCTGAAAACATATCAGCAAGTTTTTTTGTCTCCGCGACCCGAATTCGGCATCGCGTAATCCTTAAATAAGGACCGCTGATTGCTTTTCAAGAGATTATTTTCAGATTTTTTTCAGGCGGCTTCGGACACCTGCAAGCCCAGTAAACGCGAGACCTGATCCAGTTCGGTCTCACGACGCAGCACGGTAAACAGCTCGACCGCTTCGGGATAATTGCGGGTCAGCATCGCCAGCCACTGCTTCAAGCGACCCGGCGATTGGCGGGCTGTCATCTGCGCCTTGGCTTGCAGCCAGAAGTCCTGAATCAGCGGCAGCAATTGGGCCCAGGTCATCTCGACGACGTCCTCACCGGCCCGCGCCATTGCGATTTGCCGTGCCAGGTCCGGGCGCGAAACCAGGCCGCGACCGAGCATGATGTCCTCAACGCCGCTGATTTCACGGCAACGACGCCAGTCTTCGACGCTCCAGATGTCGCCATTGGCGAACACCGGCACCTTGACCACATCCTGCACCCGGGGGATCCACTCCCAATGGGCCGGGGGCTTGTAGCCGTCAGTTTTGGTCCGCGCGTGAACCACGATGTGCGCCGCGCCACCTTCGGCCAGGGCCGTGGCACACACTAGCGCACCGTCCGGGCTGTCGAAACCGAGGCGCATCTTGGCAGTCACCGGAATGTGCGCCGGAACGGCACGGCGTACGTGTTCGACGATCCGGTTCAGCAGCTCAGGCTCTTTGAGCAGGACTGCGCCGCCACGGGACTTGTTCACGGTCTTGGCCGGGCAGCCGAAGTTAAGGTCAATGACCTCGGAGCCCAGTTCGCAGGCCAGCGCGGCGTTTTCCGCCAGGCATACCGGATCGGAACCGAGCAGTTGCACCCGCAGCGGCACGCCGGATGCGGTGCGGGCGCCGGTCAGCAGTTCCGGGCCGAACTTGTGGTAATAGGCAGGCGTGAGCAGTTGATCGTTGATCCGAATGAACTCGGTCACGCACCAATCGATACCGCCCACACGAGTCAGCACGTCCCGCAGGATGTTGTCGACCAACCCCTCCATGGGCGCCAAAGCAATTTGCATGAAAAACACACTCAACGAAAAACGTGCGGCAGTTTACTGGATTGCGCGAGGAATCTGCAGAACATCCCACATTCCACTGTAGGAGTGAGCCTGCTCGCGATAGCGTTGTGTCAGCCAACAGTGATGTTGCTGATGCACCGCTATCGCGAGCAGGCTCGCTCCTACATTAGATTTTGGTTGTATCCAAGACTTGCAACGCAGGGCCGTAGCCCTCGATGAACTCCGCCGGCATGCGCTTGGGCTTGCCGGTCGACAGTTCGATGCAGACGAAGGTGGTCTGCGCCCGCAGCAGCGTGGTGTTGTCGCTCGGGCGCTTCAACTGGAAGTGCCGGGTCATTTTCAGGCGTTGGTCCCAATCGACGATCCAGGTCGCCAATTGCAACTCATCGCCTTCATAGGCGGCCGCCAGGTAATCGATCTCGTGCCGCACCACCGCCATCGCCCGATCCAGCCGACGATACTCGACCAGGTCCAGGCCAAGCCGCTGGGAGTGGCGCCAGGCACAGCGTTCGAGCCAGGTCACATACACCGCGTTGTTCGCGTGACCCAACCCATCGATGTCCTCTGCGCCGACTTCCAGGTCAATGATAAATGGCGTTGCCCGATCCCAGCCCATGCCCCACTCCCGGTCAGAAAATTTTCACCGGGGAGTGTAACGGATGCTCAAGCCGATTGGCGCGATTGCAGACTGCGACCGGCGAGCAACGAAAGAACGCCTTCGATCACCCGAGGGTCAGCCAGCACCCGCTGATGACCACCCTCTTCCAGGCGCAACAGACGGCTGTCAAACCAGGCCTCGTTGATCAGCTGCGATTCCTTGACCGGAACGTAGCAGTCATCTTCGGCGTGAACGATCAGGCCGGGCATGTCGAGCTGATAGTGCGCGACATCCAGTGCCGCAGCGCGCATGCCGACGTCTCTTTCGACCTGACGTATGAACGCCGAACGGGCTTTCGGTGGCAGCCGTACATAGCGGGCGAAACCGCGCAATACGCCGAGTATTCGCGCCGGGGCCGCGATAGTGACCAGGGTTTCAGTACGCAAGCCCAACTGCACGGCGAGCATGGCACTGGCACCGCCCATGGAGTGGCCGATGACGGCTTGCAGCGGTGGCAACTCGGCAGCGGCCTCAAGCATGGCCCGGGCGAACAGCACCACATTGGCCTCGCGACCCGGCGAGCGACCGTGGGCCGGACCGTCCAGCGCAACCACCGTGTAACCGGCATCGACCAGCGCGGTGATAAGGCTGGCGAATTGAGTCGGCCGGCCTTCCCAACCGTGCATCAGCAACACCGCGGGGCCTTGCCCCCAACGCAGCGCCGAGAGACCGAAGCGCAGGGTGATTCGCTCGGACTTCGCCAACAGCGGCAATTCCCAATCACGCGGCGGCAGTTCTCGCGGTGTCATGAATGCCAATCGCATTTTGCTCGCGACCAGTTTCGGTGCGAACCAGCCCAAGGTGCCATTAACGCCACGAACCCACTTCAACGTGCTCATCGCTCTCACTCCTCAGGCCAATGCCTTTAGGTCACAGCACCGCAGACTTGGCGGCGCGCAGCAATCGATCGGACAATTCTCCTGGCCCCAACGCGCGAGCCAAAGCCAAACCACCGACCATCAGAGCCATATCGGCAAGGGCCTTGTCGGTGTCTTCCGGGCTGGCCGCCAACTGCGCGACCATCATTTCCACATGCTCGTTCAACGCCACGCGAAACGCGTCCGGCAGACGCCCCAGCTCGCCGACAGAAGCCGGAATCGGGCAGGCTGACTCAGAGGAATCACGGTGTTTGCGTGACAGATAAAACGCAGCAACCAATGCGCGACGTTCTTCGCCGGTCAATTCGGCATCCATGTCGGCGATCAAGCCACGGCGATGACCGAGCAACTGCTTGAACGCTTCCAGCATCATCGCGTCCTTGCTTTCGAAGTGCGCATAGAAACCGCCGACGGTCAGGCCGGCCGCCCCCATCACTTCGCCCACGCTCGGTTCGGCCGGGCCACGCTGAATCAGCGCTGCGCTGGCAGCCTTGAGGATGCGTTCGCGGGTTTGAGCTTTTTTATCGTTCATCGTTGCCTCCGAATATTACGACTAGAATATTATTCTCATAATAATTTTACGCAAGTCGTGGTTGTGACCGCTGGTCTGAAGAACAGTTTGAAAGAAATAGGGGGATTTGGCCAAACGCCAGACAAACAAAAGGGCCATTCAATAATTGAATGACCCTTATAAAATCCCGCAGAGCGGGTAATCGTGGCGTCCCCTAGGGGACTCGAACCCCTGTTACCGCCGTGAAAGGGCGGTGTCCTAGGCCACTAGACGAAGGGGACGCAAAACCTTCTATACAACTGATCAGTGCTGAGAGCTGATCGATTCAAGGCCGGTGTGGCCAGACCTTGAACTGTAAAATTGGTGGAGCTAAGCGGGATCGAACCGCTGACCTCCTGCATGCCATGCAGGCGCTCTCCCAGCTGAGCTATAGCCCCGGATTTTTCGCCTCGCGGCAGAGCGACATCTTGCAACATCGCTTCTGTAAAACTGGCGTCCCCTAGGGGACTCGAACCCCTGTTACCGCCGTGAAAGGGCGGTGTCCTAGGCCACTAGACGAAGGGGACGCAAACCCTTCTATACAACAGATCACCGCTGAGTGGTGATCGCTTCAAGGCCGGTGTGGCCAGACCTTGAAGTGTAAATTGGTGGAGCTAGACGGGATCGAACCGTCGACCTCTTGCATGCCATGCAAGCGCTCTCCCAGCTGAGCTATAGCCCCTCATCGCTGAGGACGGGGCGAATCTTAATGGCGCATCGGAAGGCTGTCAAACTTATTTTTAAAATATTTCAAAGTTTTTTGCCGACATAACAATCACTTACCGCCCTCCCCCTGCAAAACCGGGGTGGCGCCGAAGAGCAGGATCAAAAGATCGCAGCCTTCGGCAGCTCCTACGCAGGATCAAACAACCTTAGGCGATGTTGCCCAAGAGTTTTTCCCACTCCTTGTTTTCCTTCTTCGACACGCCGCCCAGCAAGTCGATCGCCTGGCGCAGACGGAAACGGGTCAGGTCCGGCCCCAGGATCTCCATCGCATCGAGCACCGACACCGAACTGGCCTGGCCAGTGATCGAGGCAAACATCAGCGGCATGGCGTCACGCAATTTCAGTTCCAGGGATTCGACCACCGCCTGAATCGTTGCGGTGATGCTGTCCTTCTCCCACTGACGCAGGCTTTCCAGCTTCCACAAAATCAACTGCATCAACTGACGAACCTGATCGCCCGACAGCTTCTTGGATTCGAACAGCTTGGCGTCCGGGTTCACGCCACCGGCGAAGAAGAAACCGGCCAGCGGTGCAACCTGGCTGAAGGTTTCGACGCGGCCCTGCACGTGCGGCGCGATCTTCATCATGTATTCCGGGTTCAGCGCCCATTTTTGCAGGCGCGAAGCGAACTCTTCCACCGGCAGGTCGCGCAGCCACTGACCGTTGAGCCACGACAGTTTCTCGATGTCGAAAATCGGCCCGCCGAGGGAGACGCGGCTCAGGTCGAAGTGATCGACCATTTCCTGCAGCGAGAACTTCTCGCGCTCGTCCGGCATCGACCAGCCCATGCGACCGAGGTAGTTGAGCATCGCTTCCGGCATGAAGCCCATGCGCTCGTAGAACGTCACCGAGGTCGGGTTCTTGCGTTTGGACAGCTTGCTCTTGTCCGGGTTACGCAACAGCGGCATGTAGCACAGCTCGGGTTGTTCCCAGCCGAAGTACTCGTACAACAGAATCAGTTTCGGTGCCGAGGGCAGCCATTCTTCGCCGCGCAGGACGTGGGTGATGCCCATCAGGTGGTCATCGACGACGTTGGCCAGGAAGTACGTTGGCAGACCGTCGGTCTTCATCAGCACTTGCATGTCCATGCGATCCCACGGGATCTCGACGTCGCCACGCAGCATGTCCGGCACCACGCAAACGCCTTCGCTCGGCACTTTCATGCGGATCACGTGCGGCTCGCCAGCGGCCAGGCGACGCGCGACTTCTTCCTTGGACAGCAACAACGCACGGCCGTCGTAACGCGGGGTTTCGCCGCGGGCCATTTGTTCGGCGCGCATCTGGTCGAGTTCTTCAGCGGTGCAGAAGCACGGGAAAGCGTGGCCCATTTCGACCAACTGCTGGCAGTACTTCTGATAGATGTCGCCACGCTCGCTCTGACGGTAAGGACCGTGCGGGCCGCCAACATCCGGGCCTTCGCTCCAGTCGATACCCAACCAGCGCAAGGCGTCGAAAATCTGTTGTTCGGACTCGCGAGTCGAACGCAATTGGTCGGTGTCTTCGATCCGCAGGATGAACTCACCGCCGTGCTGCTTGGCAAAGCAGTAGTTGAACAAAGCGATGTAAGCGGTACCTACGTGGGGATCCCCGGTAGGCGATGGCGCGATGCGAGTGCGGACGGTGGTCATGGCAAGTCTCGAAATGAAGATAAAACAAAGGGCGAATGGTAACAGGCGTTGCCCGCCCGGCTCCAGTGAGCAGGGCATTTAAGCCAAGATTTGCACCATTGACCCTGTGGAGCTTGCCCGCGAAGAGACCAGTACGAGCGCAGCAAATCAGACGGTGATCAACCGCTCACGCAACTTGCCAATTTCATCGCGCATCTGCGCCGCCGCTTCGAATTCAAGATCCCGCGCCAATGCGTACATCTTCTCTTCCAAGGCTTTGATGCGCTTGGCGACTTCCCCCGGCGAACGCAATTCCGCTTCGTACTTGGCGCTTTCCTCGGCGGCCTTGGCCATGCCTTTGCGCTTCTTGCTGCGCGAACCCGGCACGGTGGCGCCTTCCATGATGTCGGCAACGTCCTTGAACACGCCCTTGGGCGTGATGCCATTGGCCAGGTTGAAGGCAATCTGCTTGTCGCGACGACGCTCGGTCTCGCCGATCGCCCGCTCCATGGAACCGGTGATGCGATCCGCATAAAGAATCGCCCGACCATTGAGGTTGCGCGCCGCCCGGCCAATGGTCTGGATCAGCGAGCGCTCGGAACGCAGGAAGCCTTCCTTGTCTGCATCAAGGATCGCCACCAGCGACACTTCCGGCATGTCCAGGCCTTCACGCAGCAGGTTGATCCCCACCAGCACATCGAAGGTGCCCAGACGCAAGTCGCGGATGATTTCGACCCGCTCCACCGTGTCGATGTCGGAGTGCAAATAACGCACCCGCACACCGTGGTCGGCCAGGTAATCGGTCAAGTCTTCAGACATGCGCTTGGTCAACGTGGTGACCAGCACCCGCTCTTCCAGCGCCACGCGCTTGCCGATTTCCGAAAGCAAATCGTCGACCTGGGTCAACGCCGGACGGATTTCGATTTGCGGGTCCACCAGGCCAGTCGGGCGGACCAGTTGCTCGACCACGCGACCGGCGTGCTCTGCCTCGTAATTGCCCGGCGTGGCCGAAACAAAGATCGTCTGCGGGCTGATGCTTTCGAACTCATCGAAGCGCATCGGCCGGTTATCCAGCGCGGACGGCAGGCGGAAACCGTATTCCACCAGCGTCTCTTTACGCGAACGGTCGCCCTTATACATGGCGCCAACCTGCGGCACGCTGACATGGGATTCGTCGATCACCAGCAAGGCATCGGCCGGCAGATAGTCAAACAAAGTGGGCGGCGCCTGGCCGGATTCGCGACCGGACAGGTAGCGCGAGTAGTTTTCGATGCCGTTGCAGTAACCCAGCTCGAGGATCATCTCCAGGTCGAAACGGGTGCGCTGCTCGAGGCGCTGGGCCTCAACGAGTTTATTGTTGGAGCGCAAGTATTCCAGGCGCTCCTGCAACTCGACCTTGATCCCTTCGACGGCATCCAGCAGGGTTTCTCGCGGGGTGACGTAGTGGCTTTTCGGATAGAACGTGAACCGCGGCAGCTTGCGGATCACTTCACCGGTCAGCGGATCGAAGGCGGACAGGCTCTCGACTTCGTCATCGAACAGCTCGATGCGGATCGCTTCGAAATCGGATTCCGCCGGGTGGATATCGATCACATCGCCGCGGACCCGGAAGGTCGCACGGGCAAACTCCATGTCGTTGCGGGTGTATTGCAGGTCTGCCAGGCGACGCAGCAACGCACGCTGATCGAGTTTGTCGCCGCGATCCACGTGCAGCACCATCTTCAGATAGGTTTCCGGACTGCCCAGACCGTAGATGCACGACACCGTGGTGACGATGATCGCGTCTTTGCGCTCCAGCAACGCCTTGGTCGCGGACAATCGCATCTGTTCGATGTGATCGTTGATCGAGGCGTCTTTCTCGATGAACGTATCCGATGACGGCACGTAGGCTTCGGGCTGGTAGTAGTCGTAGTACGAAACGAAGTATTCGACGGCATTGTTCGGGAAGAATGCCTTGAACTCACCGTACAACTGCGCGGCCAGGGTCTTGTTCGGCGCCAGGACCAGGGTCGGACGCTGAATCTGGGCGATCACATTGGCGATGCTGAAGGTCTTGCCCGAGCCGGTCACACCGAGCAACGTCTGGTGCGCCAGCCCGGCTTCGATGCCCTCGACCATCAGGCGGATGGCTTCCGGCTGATCGCCGGCGGGCTCGAAACGGGTGACTAGCTGGAATTCAGACATGAAAAACCTCTGGGTTCGCGCCTGTCCGGGTGAGCCGGGCAGCAACGGAAAGACCGCAAACGACCGATGTCGCCCGAGGAAAAAACTGGATTGTGCTCAATGTGGAGCCGATTGCCCTCGCTTTCAAGGCAATCGTCCTACATCAGGTAAAACCTTTGACGGTGCCAATCGACTAACGGTCTAGAAATAATCGGAAAAACTTACCGCAAAAGCCGAATCGTCTGTCGCCATCAATCGCAGATGGCCTCTATACTAGCTCCCCGTTTGTGCACCGCTCTAGTGCATTCGGCTGGAGCGCGACACGTCCCTCCATTTTCCATTCAGAGCCGCCGCAAAATGAGCCTGTTCTCCGCTGTCGAAATGGCACCACGCGATCCAATCCTGGGCCTCAACGAAGCATTCAACGCCGATACCCGCACCAACAAGGTCAACCTGGGGGTCGGTGTTTACTGCAACGAGGAGGGGCGAATTCCACTCCTGCGCGCCGTTGTCGAAGCCGAGACGATTCGCGTCGCTCAACACGCATCCCGTGGCTACCTGCCAATCGACGGTATTGCCGCCTATGACCAGGCCGTGCAAAAACTGCTGTTCGGCAATGACTCGCCGCTGATCGCCGCTGGCCGCGTCATCACCACCCAGGCCGTTGGCGGTACTGGCGCCCTGAAAATTGGTGCCGACTTCCTCAAGCAACTGCTGCCGAACGCCGTCGTGGCGATCAGCGACCCGAGCTGGGAAAACCACCGCGCGCTGTTCGAAACGGCCGGTTTCCCGGTGCAGAACTATCGCTACTACGACGCCGCGACCCACGACGTGAACCGTGCTGGCTTGCTGGAAGACTTGAACGCCCTGCCGTCCGGCTCCATCGTCGTCCTGCATGCTTGCTGCCATAACCCGACCGGTGTGGACCTGAGCCCGGCGGACTGGAAAAACGTGCTGGAAGTCGTCAAAGCGAAAGGTCACGTACCGTTCCTCGACATGGCCTACCAGGGCTTTGGCGATGGCATCGACGAAGACGCCGCTGCCGTGCGCCTGTTCGCTGAATCGGGTCTGACCTTCTTCGTCTCCAGCTCGTTCTCCAAATCGTTCTCGCTGTACGGCGAGCGCGTGGGCGCCCTGTCGATCGTCAGCGAATCGAAAGAAGAAAGCGCGCGCGTGCTGTCGCAAGTCAAACGCGTGATCCGCACCAACTACTCCAACCCGCCGACCCACGGTGCAAGCATCGTCGCCGCTGTACTGAACAGCCCGGAACTGCGTGCCCAGTGGGAAGAAGAACTGGCTGAGATGCGTCTACGGATTCGCGGCATGCGCATCCAGATGGTCGACCTGCTGGCGAAAAACGCGCCACACCGCGACTTCAGCTTCGTCGGCCGTCAGCGCGGCATGTTCTCCTACTCCGGCCTGACGGTTGAGCAAGTGACCCGCCTGCGCAGCGAGTTCGGCATCTACGCCCTGGACACCGGTCGCATCTGCGTGGCTGCACTGAACCAGAGCAACATCGACGTCGTGACCAAGGCCATCGTTGCGGTGATCTGAATCGCCCGGTGATACGAAAAACGGGAAGCCAAAATGGCTTCCCGTTTTTATTGGCCGCAGATAAATCTCAAAGCGGCAGCTGCGCCCTTTAAACTCCACACAAATTAAATGTGGGAGTGAGCCTGCTCGCGATAGCGGTCTTTCTGTCATATAGATACAAGATGTGCCGCCGCCATCGCGAGCAGGCTCGCCCCCACAGGTTTTATGTACACCCGAGAATTCTTGAGAACCCACATGAAAAACGATGACCTACGCGCCGACCGCGATGAGCTGGACCACTTTGTGCCCCGCACCCCGGCCAAACGCGGTAATAACCTGGTGATGCAAGTCGCTGCCGGCGTGTTTCTCGGCGGCCTGGCCTTGTGGCTGGTGCAGCTGGCCGCAACGATGCTATACGCCAAACTGGCGCTCGCTACAGTGACTTTCGGCGGTTAAGCCAGTTCGGTTGCCCGCTGGCTGGCTGCGTCGTCATAGGCGACGTAGAGCGACTCGGCGACCTGGCTTTTGATGGCCTTGGTGCTTTCCAGGCCCAGGACAAACCCTTCGGCCTTGCCACCGGCACGATTCAATTCATCAGCGGTGCTGGCCTGAGTGATTGCGTCGAACAGTTTTTCGGCGTGCGGGCCGACGCCTTTGGGCAGGCTGATCTGAGCGATGCTCATGCGAACACCCCGTTGTGGCGAGGTGTGGTGGTTGGGTGATTCATGGCGCGTACCTTTTCGGCGAATGGCCGGCAGCGCGTGTAACCACTTCCGGGCCGCCATGGTAGACCTCTGAAGCGGTTCTGGTAACCGCCCGCGGTCGATAAACCACCGCCCGTCCCCATGAACCCGTCAAATTGCCAACAGGTGCTTGACTTCTCTTTTTGAATCAGTAACATACACGCCATTCCGCGATAGCTCAGTTGGTAGAGCAAGTGACTGTTAATCACTGGGTCCCTGGTTCGAGTCCAGGTCGTGGAGCCAGACAGCAAAATCAAAAAGCCCCTGAATCGAAAGGTTCGGGGGCTTTTTTGTGTCTGACGAAAAAGCAAAAAAACCGATCTGTCTCTTCAACAGATCGGCCTTTTTCAGCGAGTGCCGGCGTCAGACATGCTCACTGCTTTTCGCATGCATCGTCCGCGGCTCTGCATGCTCATGCTCCGCCTCCACCACCGGAATCTCATTCCCGTCGCAGTCACGCAGCTTGCCGTCGCTGAAATAATCCCCTTCGCGCAACGCTGCCAGATCCTGATAACGCAGGACGCGCTCAGTGCCCGCCGCGAACACCGACTGCTGATCGGAGTTACCGGCAGTGAGGTGGTTGAAGGTCAGGTTCAGCACGATGGCCATGATCGCCGACGAGCTGATGCCCGAGTGGAAGATCGTGGCGAACCAGCTTGGGAAGTGGTCGTAGAAAGTCGGTGCAGCGATGGGGATCATGCCAAAGCCGATGGAGGTGGCAACGATGATCAGGTTGACGTTGTTGCGGTAGTCGACCTTGGACAGCGTACGAATACCGCTGGCGGCCACGGTGCCGAACAGCACGATACCGGCGCCGCCAAGGACAGAAGTCGGTACAGCGGCGATGACGCGGCCCATAAACGGCAGCAAGCCGAGGATCACCAGAAACAAACCGCCGGTAGCCACCACGAAGCGGCTCTTGATCCCGGTCACTGCCACCAGTCCGACGTTCTGGGCGAAGGCACTTTGAGTGAAGGAACCGAAGATCGGCGCGAACATGCTCGACAGCATGTCGGCACGCAGACCGTTGCCCAGGCGTTTGGAGTCGACTTTGGTGCCGATGATTTCACCCACCGCCAGAATGTCGGCCGAGGTTTCCACCAGCGTCACCATCACCACGATGCACATCGACAGGATCGCGGCGAAGTGGAAGGTCGGCATGCCAAAGTGGAACGGCGTCGGGAAGCCAAACATCGGGCCTTGAGTGACGGACGAGAAGTCAGCCATGCCAAGGAACACCGCAATCACCGTACCGATGACCATCGCCAGCAGGATCGACAAGCGGGAGATGGTCGCGCTGCCGATCTTGCTCAACAGCAGCACCAGCACCAGCGTCACCGCTGCCAGACCGATGTTCGCCATGCTGCCGAAGTCCGGGGCATGGCTGTTGCCACCCATGGCCCAGCGTGCGGCCACCGGCATCAGCGTCAGGCCGATGGTGGTGATCACAATGCCGGTGACCAGCGGTGGGAAAAACTTGGTGATTCGCGAGAACACCGGCGTGATCAGCAAGCCGATCAACGACGCGGCAATCACCGCCCCGAGAATCGATTGAAACCCGCCCTCCCCGCCACTGCTGACAATTGCCACCATCGTCGCGACACCAGAGAACGACACGCCCTGTACCAGCGGCAATTGGCAACCGAAAAACGGTAAACCCAGCGTTTGCAGTAATGTCGCCAAGCCCCCCGCAAACAGTGAAGCAGCAATCAACAAACCGATGTCCGCCGGCGAGAGCCCGGCTGCCTGGCCGATGATCAAAGGCACCGCGACGATGCCGCCGTACATGGTCAGAACGTGTTGCAGGCCGTAAGCCATATTCGCGCCGATCCCGAGATTTTCGTCCTCGGGCCGTTGGTGTGAAACATGGGGCGTTTTCATGGTTGGGGGGTTCCCTGGTTTTTGTTATGCGCACACTGTATGCAAGACTCAGGACAAATGTCTATAGAGTTGTATACAACTAATCAGTCAGATTATGGACACATGGCCATTCCATACCAGAGACTTGCCCTGCCACTCCCCCGATAAACCCTGCCGTTGCGCAGCCCTGGCGAACAATTACGGACATGGAAGCCGCCACCTGGAAGCCAAAACCTCCCGACAACATGACGCAAGGCAAGACGTGCACTACCTTGATAGGGGTACGCTCTTTTTGAGACCACGATAGGAAATCGATATGAGCAAGGCTGACCAACTCGCTGCGAAACTGAAGCAAACCCAGCAGTCCAGTGCCGACGCGACACACTGCGCCGATCAGCAGATCGACAGCTGGCCTGCACAGGTTTACGAGCTGTACCACCTCGTCGAAGCCTGGCTGGCGCCGCTCAGCGAAGCGGGCCTGAACATTCGGCGAGTGCCCACGCACGTCTTCGAGCGTCATCCCGACGGTGAAACCTATGACTACGCGATCGACCAGTTACTGATTGAAGGCAATCACCACAGCATCACTTTCGACCCTGTCGCTCGTTTCACCGAGGATGGTGCCGGGCGGATCGAAATCCACACTCAAGGAAAAGCACTCTCGATGCTGCGAACCGTGAACGAACACGGCGAGACACAGTGGTGGCTGCAGGCGATCGATCAATCCGGGCAACAACCGGATGCGATCGCCATGACCGAAGACACCCTGCTGTCGGTGGTGCAGGAGGGGCTTGAGCTGTGAGGTTCAGGGTTGTTGAATCAGTCTTTCAATAACCCGACGCAACGTCACCTCCCGCGGTACCCGAATGTCGAATTCGTTGCGCAACAAATCCATCAATTCGTCCACATCAGCCACCTGCCGCCGTTCAGTCTCACGGCCGATCCGATGAATCGCAAAACTGCCGTTGTTCAGCGTGCGGCGCCACCCTTCGCCGGTGCGCGCCACCATCAGCTGCCTGGCGAACGGCGATTCCGGATGGGTCGAGACATACCAGTTGCCAACGGCGTAATCGATGTCTTCCTGGCGCTGCAAATCGAAAATGTACATCGCCCGCCATTCTCCGGCGACGTTGGCGCGCAGGGTGTAGCCATCCTCGTGCTGCTCGATGCGATACGGTTCGTGAGGTGTGAACTGTTCAACCGGGGTATCGAGCATCAGCGGTGCGGTGGGCACCATGCCGCCGAAGCCGACGTCGGTGATGTAACGCACGCCGTCCAGCGTCACCAGGCTCAAGCGATGTGTGCGGGCGGTCCATGCGCCTTCGGGTTGGCCCATGACCACTCGGCCGGAGATGCCGCGAGCATCGAAGCCCAACGTCTGGAGCAAGGCCAGGAACAGATTGTTGAGTTCGTAGCAGTACCCGCCACGACCATCGTGCAGGACCTTTTGCTCGATGGACGGCAGGTCGATGAGCACCGGTTGCCCCGACAACGTGTTGAGGTTTTCGAACGGGAACGCGCCGGTGTGACGCAGTTGAAGCTGGCACAGGGTTTCCAGGGTCGGCGCGGGAGGCGCGTCGAAGCCCAGGCGCTGGAGGTACAACGCAAGATTGCCCAGATGTGGCTCACTCATTGCTCAGTCCTTATCCTTATGCAGGGGGGCCGGATCTCTCCGCTGACAGGCGCCATGTATAAGGGAAAAAGCGGTTCGACCGACAATTGATTTAGCCAATCGCCACACACTTCAAACTCAACGCCGCTTACGCGGACTCAGTCGAATCCACGCCGGTGCGTGATCACTCGCGTGGGGCTCGTTGCGAACCCAGGCATCCACTCCGCCCTCCTGCAAATAAGGGCTCAGCGCCGGATTAAGCAACAGATGATCGATGCGCAGCCCCGAGTTCTTTTGCCAGTGCTGGCGAAAATAATCCCAGAAGGTATAGAGCCGATCCTGCGGATACAGATGGCGCAAGGAATCGGTCCAGCCCTGGGCCAGCAGGCGCTGATAACACTCGCGGCTTTCAGGTTGCAGCAATGCATCCTTCAGCCAGGATCGCGGGTTGTAAATGTCGAGGTCGGTGGGCACCACGTTGTAGTCACCGGCCAGGACCACAGGATGCTCGCTGGCCTGAAGCGTCTGCGCGTAGTGGATCAGCCGTTCGAACCACGCCAGCTTGTAATCGAACTTCGGCCCCGGCTGCGGGTTGCCATTGGGCAGGTACAGGCAGCCCACCAGAACCCCATGCACGGCGGCCTCCAGATACCGACTATGGGTGTCGCTATCATCGCCCGGCAGGCCTCGACGACTCTCCAGCGGCTGCGCGTCCCGCGCCAGAATCGCCACGCCGTTCCACGACGACTGTCCTTGCCAGAGCGCGCCGTAACCCGCGGCCTCAAGCTCGGCGGCGGGGAACGCACTGTCGACTGATTTGAGCTCTTGCAAACAGGCGATGTCTGGCTGCTCTCGCTCAAGCCAGGCCAGCAAGTTCGGCAGTCGGGCGCGCATGCCGTTGACGTTGAATGTCGCGATTTTCAGGTTTTTCATGGGCCAACGCTCACAACGCAGGGTCGATATCCAGTTGTGACCGAAGGTGCGTGCTGGCAGTTGCCTCTACGGGCGAGTCAGGCGACTAAAGGCGCGGCCCTACACGGGAAACTCGTCATGCGATGCCTTCAGCAATGGCAGCAACGCCTGCTTTTCCATAGGTCGACTCAAATAGAAGCCCTGCACCTCATGGCACTGGTCCGAGATCAGGAAGTCCAGTTGCTCGAGGGTCTCGACGCCTTCTGCGGTCACGGTCAGGCCCATGGCTTTGCCCAGGTTGATGATCGCCTGCACCACGGCGCGGTCATTGCCGCCGCCGCTCATGGACGAGATGAAACGCTTGTCGATCTTGATCCCGTCGAACGGGTACGTGCGCAGGTAACCCAGGGACGAATAGCCGGTACCGAAATCGTCCATGTTCAACCGCACGCCCAGCTCCTTGAGCGCATTCATGGTCGTCAACGCGCCCTCCACATCGATGAGCATCACGTTTTCGGTGATCTCCAGCTCCAGACGACTGGCCGGTAAACGGCTCTGGATCAAGGCCTCCCTGACGTCCTCCACCACATCGCTGCGGGCAAATTGAACAGGCGACAAATTGACCGACACCATCAACGCACCAGGCCAGGTCAGGGCCGTTTCACAGGCTTCGCGCAACACCCAGCGCCCCAAAGGCACGATCAGGTCAGTCTGCTCGGCCAAAGGAATAAACTCGTCGGGGCTCAGCAGCCCCTGCTCCGGATGCTGCCAGCGCAGCAACGCTTCCACCGAGACCACCTGCTTGCCGTCCATGTTGTAGCGCGGCTGGTAGTGCATCAGGAACTCGTTGTTCTTGATCGCCCGGCGCAGGTCGTTTTCCAGTTGCCGACGGTGCTGGATCTGATCGTTCATGTGCGGCGCAAAGTAGCACCAGGTCCTCTTGCCGTCGGATTTAGCCTGATACAGCGCAATGTCGGCACACCGGATCAGTTCATTGGGAATGTGCCCCTGACGCCGACTCAAGGCCACACCGATGCTCGCGCCGATGTGCAGCGTGTGATGCTCGTAATGAATCGGCTGCTGCAGGCTTTCGAGCAAACGCTCGCAGAACCGGTCGATTTCGGCGTGGCTGTCCATGCCGTTGAGCACCAGCACAAACTCATCACCACCGAGCCGCGCGACCAGATCGATGTCCCGCGTGCACTCGCGCAATCGGGTGGCCACTTCCAGCAATACCGCGTCGCCTGCCGGGTGACCGAGGGAATCGTTGATCGGCTTGAAGTTATCCAGATCGATCATCAACAGCACCAGCGCTGCCGAATGCTCTTTAAGCGCCAGGGCCTCGTCGAGGAAACGCGCCAGTTTGTTGCGATTCGGCAGCCCCGTCAGGGCATCGTGCAACGACAGATGCTGGATCTGGGCATGGGCGGCGACTTCATCGGTGATGTCGCTGGCCGTCCCGCGATAGCCCACTACCGCGCCCTTGCGATGGATCGGTCGTGCCGAAACCCGGCAGATACGCTGTTGCCCCGACTGATCGCGATAGGAGCAGCGCAGATGGCTGACGGGCTGTTCTTCATTGAGCTTATGCAGCCACCGCGACAAGGGCAGCGTGTCGCAATTGAGCAGTTGCCCGATGTCCCGCCCTATCCATTGCTGATCGGAAAAACCGGTGACGGTGGAGAAACGTCCTGACAGATAAGAGATGCAATGTTTGTCATCGATTTCCCAGATCCAGTCGGAAGCGGCCTCAGCCACTGCACGAAAACGTTCTTCACTGGCCTCCAGCGCCTGGTTCGATAAATCGAGGCTGGTGTAGCTCGCATCCACGTGCCCGGACGTGCGCAAGACATACCGGAAAAAATAAGCCGTTAACAACGCCAGCACCAACAGCGCGCTGCCCAATGGCGGCAGCAACGACCAGAGCAACTGCTGGCCCGGTTGCTCAAGTCGGGACACCAGGCTGTAGCCAGTGTCCGCCAGCGCCACGGCCGGGCTGCCGGGCGCGATGGCGTTATCCGGCGTCAGGTTTAAATCATGCAAACCGTAATCGGTGCTCAGGGTGCTGAGCTTGTCAGGGCTTAATTGGTCGACAAACACCAGCACCGAGGTGCTTTGCGGATCGACCGCCGGCCTTTCGTCATTGGGAACGATTGCAGCAGCCGTCAGCAATGCCGGTTTGCCCTCGAACAGCGTGAACTGGCTGATCGGGTCAATGAGGCTTTCCTGACGCTGGACTGCTTCTATCAGTGTCGCCATGGATGCCGAAAGATAGGTGGTCGCCGCCTCCTGTACCTGAAGCCCGCGCACCATTGCGTATTTGGTTTGCTGATGATCGACCACGAAGACGCCATCGTAGTGATCGATGCTGAACAAGGTTTTGCCCAGGTTCTGCTCGACGTAAGCCCATTGCACATCAACCTTGCCGTCCAAATGGTCGTAGGCGCTCGTCCAGTTTGCATAACTGGCGATGTAGTTTTTCGAGGCGGTGATGCGATTTTCCAGTGCACGCTGGGTGTAGAAAGTGGTCTTGGCCAGGTCCTGGGCGTCCAGCCGTCCGGCAATGTTGAACAAGGCCAACAAAGCGATCAGCACCCCCAGAACAAACAGCAGGCCGACGACAAACACCAGGTTACGGGTTATCGGCGTATGACGGGGAGCGGTGACGGGGGTTACGGCGGTCATATCCATGCACTGGGTCCTGTGAATCGATTGCCTGATCGGGATGCGACGCTCGCAATGCTTTTTTACCAACGCACTCGCCGAACGTTCACTGAACATAGCAGCCATGCTGGGCCCTGGCGCCTGGATAACGCAACCCATTGCAGCAATTGAAGAACCGTTGACACAACCATCGCCAATCGACGGCTGCTGCCCTGTAATTGCACACCAGCCACTCGTCAACCAGCCGGCACCCACCGCCCTGCCCTTCATACCATCATCAGGTAACGACTCATCTTTGGAGGCGCATCCTGATGACCATCAAAATGACTTCGCTGTTACTGGCTGGAGTGCTGTGCGCCCTGTCCGTCGGTATTTTTGCTGCCCCAGGCGATGGCGCTGATGCGAAGGGTAGCCAATCGGGCTCATTCGGCGGCTCGACCATGGCGCCCAACAATAACCCTGGCCAACCCTCGAACGATCAAAACACTAATCGCGGCAATAGCGGATCGGGCTCGTCGGATAGCGGAAACGGTGGCAATGCCGGGAACAGCGGTTCTGGCGCGGGAGGTGGCACGGGCGCGGCAGGCGGTGGAACAGGCGGTGCCGGCGGTGGGACGGGCAGCTGGACGCGTAAAAACAGCCGATGATCGTCGGCTGCTTTTAGGCCTGAAACGCGCAACTAGGTTGGCTTGACCGGTGGCGGATTCCACTTGCCGTTCAAAACCTCGGGCTTGGGCCCATACAAACGCATGGTCAGGTTGAAACCGCCCTTCGGTGCCGGCAGCCAATTGGCTTCAAGGTCCTTGCCGGGGTTTTCGTGCTGGAGGTAGATGTCCAGCGAACCGTCGGCATTAGTCTTGAACGGCATCCAGCTACTGACTGCAAAGCGGTTGAGCGCATTGCCGACCTGGAAACCCTCGGGGTCGTACAAGGTGATCGACCAAAAAGCGTTTACCGGTGGCGTTTCACCCTTTTCGAAATGCAGCACGTATTTGTTCGAGCCATCGAGTGGCTTGCCTTCGACATCGCCGATGTTCAGCGGATAAATCGCATCCTCGGGCAAGTTGGCACCGAGCCCGATCTGCGCAACGATCGCGCGCTTGAGGTAGTAGTTGCCATAGACGCCCATGGTGTCGGTGTTCATCGACCAGCCGTTGACCACACGAGCGAGGGTTGGAACCTTCCACGTCATCAGCGCCTGCGCGTCCTTGGGCACGGTCTGCAACGCTGCTTGGATTTCAGGGTCCAGCGCCTTCATGTCGAAGGATTTTCCGGGCTCGATACCGATACGCTTCATCTGCGCCAGGATCGGTTGATCGCTGATGTGCGCAGGATGCACCTTGAGCAATTCGGCGGCGTAGGCGAAGTAGTCCGCCGCCGACATTGAGTCGACCTGGATCTTGGGCGGGGTCTTCATATCCACGGCCGGGTCAATGTTCACGCTGACCGGTTCGGCGCTTTTACCCAGCCGGGACAACGGTGTCACCGTATAGCCAGCCTGAATTTTGTGGACCGCCGCGTAGTCCGCGGCGCCGTCGGTCTTGGTGCGGCCAATGACCCAGACAAAGGGCGTGGGCGCCGGCAGATGGTTCAGTCCGGCTGGCACCGTCCCGGTCCAGCCCGGCGGTGTCACCAGGAACTGCCCCGCCTGGGTGCCCGTGGTGCGCCAGCCCGGTGAGGCGAACACATCGGTCCACATGTCGAGCATCGGCAGCAAGTAAAAACGTCCGGCCGTATCGGGCGCTGCGATCACCAGCGGTTCTTCGGTCAAATCCAGCCAGGCAATGGAATACAAGGTGTCGAAGTTCGAACGCACCACCCCTTTGAAATCCGCAGGCGGATACTGCGGAACGCTGACAAACATATTCATCGGACCTTTGCCGAATTCCTTGCCAGGTTCGATATTGGTGAATTGCTTGCGGGTAATGTCCATGGTCAACAGCGGGTACAAATAAAGGTAGGCATCCACGCCGATGGCGTGTGCTTCTTCGGCTGTGACTTTCGATTGAGCCTGGCTGGCGAGCGGAAAGACGACGCTGGCTGCTACGGTTAGAGCAACGGCTGTCAATGCTTGAGTAATCAACATTCTAAGATCATCCGTGCGGTGGGAAGACCTGCCGGGATCGACAGGGTTACCGCAACTCTAGACGATCAATCGAAGGGGATCTGACAGGCAGACAGCCGGCTGGCCGCGGTGTTGCGCGGGTGAAACACCCTCGATAGACAGCTCAACGATCCGAACGCAGCAGTGCCTCGACACCACCCTCCATCGACAGCACCGCCGAGCGGTTTCGCCCCGAATGCTTGGCTTGATAAAGCGCCGCGTCCGCGCGTTCGATAAACACTTCCATGCTGTCCCGCCCCGTCGGCACAAACGAGTAACAACCCAGGCTGACCGTCACGAAGCCCGAGGGCGAACCGCTGTGGAGGATGTTCTTGTCCATGACGCTGCGGCGGATCTGCTCGGCAATCACCATCGCGCCGTGAATGTCGGTGTCGGGCAGCAATACCGCAAACTCTTCACCGCCATAGCGCACGGCCAAATCGGCCTTTCGATGGCAGCAGCCTTTCACCGCCCGCGCCACTTCAGCCAGGCAATGGTCCCCCGCAACGTGGCCATAAGTGTCGTTGTAGCGCTTGAAGTAATCGATATCGAGCATGATCAGGCTTAGCGAACTCGACTGCCGGGCGCCTCGGCTGAATTCGATGTCCAGCGCGCCCTCGAACAGCCGGCGATTGCCCAGGCCGGTCAGGCTGTCGTGGGTCGCGATCAGCTTCAGCGCTTCCTTTGCCTTGCGCAAATCCGCCTCGACCTGTTCGCCGACACGCACCTGATAAAGGAACATCCAACCGAACAGCCCTACGCCCACTACCACCAGGGCAACGATGACTGTGGAGCGAAATGCCGTGTCGTACCAATCCTTGAGAATCGCCTCCCTGGACGAGGCGGCAGACACGACCAACGGATAAGCGTCGAGCTCACGGTAGCCATGCAACCGCACAACACCATCGAGCAGCGAGCTGAACATCGCGTTCCCGGCAGGCGCGTTGGGCAGCAACTTCTCGAAGATCTCGCCCTTGGCCAGTGATGTGCCAATCAGCGACTCCACAAACGGTCGGCGCGCCAGCAGCGTTCCGTCGGTCAATGCCAAAAACATCGAACCGTTGCCATCAATGCTGAAGCTTTTGAAGAACTGATCGAAGTACGCCATCTTGATGCCGGCCAACAAGACGCCCTGGAAATTGCCATTCCTGTCGTTCACCCGTTTTGATACCGGAATGATCCATTCGCCGTTTCCTCGACTGCGAATCGCCGGCCCGATGTGCGCCAGGGAGGAGACGTTCTGCTGGTGGAACTTGAAATAATCGCGATCCCCCACACCGGCTCCGCGTGGCAGCTCGTCGAAAGAGGTAACGATCCACTGTCCCTTTTGGTCGAACAGAAATATCCCGTGCAATTGATGCAGTGCCTGCACTCGCCGGGCGAATGTTTTCTGCAAGCGTGCCTTTTGCGGCGCACCGAAACCGTCAACCTGAATCCAGTCGGCCAGACTGGTCAGCACCAGTTCGGCTTGCATGAAGGTGTCTTCAGCTTGTTGCGCCATGGCCCGTGTCAGGTTTGTAGACGCCACTTGCGCCAAGGCCAGGTCATGCCGGCGCGACTGCTCCAGTTGCAGGTACAGCAAACCGCACAGGCTCAGGCACACGACTGCGATAAACAGTACCGCTGCTTTGCGCAAAGGTAACCGTTTCAGCGTGACGCCAGTGGCGTTGTGCGGATCGTGAAGAGGGATAGACAAAAGCTCGTCCTGTAAGGGTAAGGCATGGGTATCACCCCAAAACCCTTATTTTTTGTGAGCTTAGTCTACGAGGGGATGGCGGGCAAATGCCGTTTGGCTAGCCGTTGCATCGCACTGCGCAAATGCGCCCGAGCTGGCGCATTTGCCGGTATGCCCGCGGGGCAACCTCCCAGACATAATCACCCAACAAAAAAACAGGCGCCTCGCGGGCGCCCATTAAGTACGAATTACCTTCAGATCAACTTGTCGATCTCATCCAGCGTCACTCGGGGAATGAGTTCGCCGGGAATCCGTGAGGAACTGGACAGGTTGTAGACCCGAAAATCTTCACTCACGACGTACTTCGACAAGATCTCGAACGACGGCAGGATTCGCGTATAAAAATGCTGATCGAGCAGGCATGGCGAGGCGACCGTGTCGGCCCCTTCATAAAACCGGCTTACAGACTGATTCAAATCGACGCCTACCAGAAACACCTTGGTAAACCCCACGTGATAGGCAATCTGTAACGCCAGATAAGCCACCGTACGAGCATCAAAAAAACCGCGTTTAAGGTTCTTGCTGAAACCAAGGGTTCTGTTACGGCCATTTCCAAGTTTGCGACTTCTGACGAGTTCTTTATCGGCCCTGAAAACCAGGTCCGTCCAGGAGAGCTTGGGGGCTCGGCCGAGTAAATACAGTTCGCCTTCAGGCGGGACCGTCGTATGCCAGATGTGCTCTTGCCACAGCGCCACCCGCTGGCTGATGCGCATGGCCTCTGAAAACAGTTCGGGTTGTTGCCTGGAAAAGCCTTGATCCGTACAGGCATAAAAGAAAGGCTTGATACCTGTCCCGGAGAACATGGAAATGGCGCCGTTCATTGTGATCATCGGAACGTTCGCAAACTTTTCCAGCGGAAAATCCTTGGCGGACGCCCCCGAAGCAATGATAAACACGGCACCTTTCTGGATGTTGCGGCACTCATCGAGGTCATGCCCATTAAGCATGCCTGTATTGAGTGACGGTTTTTTTTGCGCAACATCCATCTTCAATTCCCTATCCCTTCACATCAATGATCGGCGGACTTTTTTTGCATTGTGATAGTTTTCAACAGGCGAGCCAACCTTTTGGCTTCCCCATTCCCTGAATCTGCGACGGAGCGCAAAGGTTGATGCAGAGCGCTTGCAACGTCAGTGCATCGATGACCTGCCGGTTACCTACGGATAGCACACCTCGCCTGTTTCAGGATCATTACCGGTTTTGCCCCGTCGCGACCGCGGAAGTTCCTGCTCGTCGCACATCCAGGACGGGCAGTTCCGAAGGCTGATTGAGCCCCCGCAGTACCGCGGAGTCATAGCCGTATACATCAGGTTTAAACATCACTCGACCATCACTACTCAGATCCACCGTCCAGTAAGCCAACAGCACCGGCACTTTGACAGGAAGCCTGATGTTTTCGGTCTTGCCGTTAGCCAGCTGGGCCCGTATTGCGGCGCTGTTCCAACGAACCGGGTCATTGAACAGTAGCTCTACCAACTGCAGTGGATTCTCCACTCGTATGCAGCCTGAACTGGTGGCTCGGCGCGATTGCGCAAACAACTCGCGATGCGGCGTGTCGTGGAGATAAATCGAATATTCATTGGGAAACCGAATGACCACCTGCCCCAGCGAGTTGTCCGGCCCCGCATCCTGTCGCAGCGTGATACCGCGTGCGTTATCCCAGTCGACGGTCGACGGATCGAGCACATTCCCCTCTCGATCAAGGGCTCTTATTCGGTTGGCGGCCAGGTAGCCGGGATCTCTTCGTATCTTCGGCAGCATGTCTTTGACGAGGATGGTCGGTGGTACGGTCCAGGTGGGGTTGAACGTTACGTAAGTGATCTCGGATTGAAACACCGGCGTACTGCGAAACGGCTTACCGACCTGAACCCGGGAACGCCATATCGCCTTCCCGTCGCGATAAAGCGCCACCTTGTAACCCGCAATATCAACGATGACAAAAGTGCCCTGAAGTTTGTACAGCAACCAGCGCGCGCGCTCCATGTTCACCCGGACCTGGTCTATCCGTGCTTCTACGGGCACATTCAACGCCGCCAGTGTCGCGGCGCCCGCTACGCCATCCGCCCCCAGGTATTGCTCGGCCTGATACTTTTTCACTGCTGCGGTGACGCTGTCGTCGTAGTCAGTGCGTGGGCTCTTCGATGGGGCCAGATAACCACCCGCCACCAAGCGTGCGCGCAACTGCGCGACAGCGACGTCATCCATGCCTGGCTTGAGCGATTGGCCTTCGGCAACCTTCGGCCAGCCGCCAGTGTCCCGAACCTTGCGCAGTTGCGCCAGGCCCACGCGCAGGCTGCGGTAAACCGCCTCTTGTGGCGGTGCTTCGGCGAAAGCGCGCGCCACGTCATGCGCATCGAGCGCGGCGAACAATTTATGCATGTCTCCACGGGGATCGGCGCCCACAGGGTCGAAATTCCAATGAATGTCCAGACGCGAAGGGTCAACCTTGCCACGCCGCAATTGCAGCAGCGCCGTGACAAAGGTACGGGTGGCTGCGATATCGAACGCCGCCCGTTGCGCCACTGTTGGCGCTGCTGCCTGCATCGACGCCCGGGCATTCGCCAATTCCTCGATATGAAAGTCGGCAGGGTCCAACCCATCGGCCTGGGTCTCGCTCAGGCTTTTCAATAACTGGATGACATCGCGGTCGTTGGCCCAGGCCGAGCGGTAACCCCGATGCATGTAAAAATCCATGACCACACGACTCGGGTCCATCCGTTGATGGCCACGGGAAGTGAGCAAGGGAGGAAACGATGAGCTCAAGGGCTCAAGTGCCGCCTGAATCGTTTGAGCGACGTAATCGTCAGGTGCTGCGCCATTTCTGCGGATAGCAGCAGATACCCCCTCAATCGGCGAGGTTTCTGCAATCGCTGCGCCGCTGATCAGAAAGCCCATAAAAAACATGCGGCTTATGACGAATAACCTTGTTAACTGCCCCATGGATAATCCTTAATCGCCCCGTATTCAACGGCTAGCATCCTGCACACTGCTAGACTCGAAACATTAATGTGAGATTTACATATGGCGCTAGACCGCTTTTGTTTCCTGTTCTCGGCCCTGCTGCTGACGTCAGTTTCAGTACCGGCAGCCTACGCCGATTCGCTTGAAGCCGCGCTGCTCAAAGCAGCACCTGGCGCCAACGCCAAAGTCATCGGGCTGGCCGTACGCGCGACTCAATGCAGCTTGGCCCAAGGTAAAGCGCCTGTCCAAAGACTTGCTGTCATCGACTATTCACTGCCTTCGACCGAACAACGGTTGTGGGTGTTCGATCTGAAGAAACGTAAATTACTGTTCCACGAACTGGTCGCCCACGGTCGCAACAGCGGCGAGAACATGGCGGTCAAGTTCTCCAACCAGAATGAAAGCTTTGCCACCAGCCTGGGTTTGTATCGGACCCAATCGAGCTACGTCGGCCAGAACGGGTATTCCTTGCGCATGGAAGGCCTGGAGCCGGGGTTCAATGACAAAGCGTTCGAGCGAGCGATCGTTATTCACGGGGCGCCCTATGTCAGTCCGGTTCTTGCCCGAACCAATGGCCGGATTGGTAGAAGCCTGGGGTGTCCAGCGGTGCGGCCAGCAATTGCGCATAAGTTGATTGATTCAATGAAAGACGGGCAGTTGTTGTTTTCTTACTATCCGGATCAGCGCTGGTTGAAGTCGTCTTCGTATATCAATTGCGGGGGCGGCACCGTGGCCACAACATCAACGCCCGGTACACGCCAATAAATACGGCATGAACCTGTCAAAAATGTAATCTGCGCCTCAGCCTGCTGAAAGGCGCCGCCCATTAGCCTTGTCACCAAGCACTCTCCACGCTGACGGACCAGGAAAACGGCATGCATTCCAACACAACAAGACGCACCTTCGTGAAGGGCCTGGCCGCAGGCGGGCTCCTTGGCGGCCTCGGGTTATGGCGCACACCTGTCTGGGCGGTCACCAGTCCTGGCGAGCCTCAAGTGCTGGCAGGCACCGATTTCGACCTGTTGATCGGCGAAACCCCGGTCAACATCACCGGCAACCCGCGCACCGCGATGACCATCAACGGCGGTATTCCCGGCCCCCTGCTGCGCTGGCGCGAAGGTGACACGGTGACGCTGCGGGTAAAGAACAAACTCAACGCCGACACCTCCATTCACTGGCACGGCATCTTGCTGCCGGCCAACATGGACGGCGTGCCGGGGCTGAGCTTTCACGGCATCGAGCCGAATGGCACGTACGTCTACCAGTTCAAGGTCCGGCAGAATGGCACTTACTGGTACCACAGCCATTCCGGTTTTCAGGAACAGTCCGGCGTTTACGGGCCACTGGTGATCGATGCAAAGGAGCCGGAGCCTTTCCAGTACGACCGCGATTACGTGGTGATGCTGACCGACTGGACCGATGAAGATCCGGTCGGCCTGATGAAGACGCTGAAAAAGCAATCCGATTACTACAACCACAACAAGCCCACCGTGGGTGATTTCATCCACGACGTCAGCGAGAAAGGTTGGGGTTCCACGGTCGCCGATCGAAAAATGTGGGCCGAGATGAAGATGAACCCCACCGACCTGGCCGACGTCAGCGGCGCAACTTACACCTACTTGATGAACGGCCAGGCGCCGAACTCGAACTGGACGGGTGTGTTCCGGCCGGGCGAAAAGCTGCGCCTGCGCTTCATCAATGGCTCCGCCATGACGTATTTCGACGTGCGCATTCCCGGGCTGAAAATGACGGTGGTCGCTGCGGATGGGCTGCACGTCAAACCGGTGAGTGTCGATGAGTTTCGCATTGCGGTGGCAGAGACCTTCGATGTGATTGTCGAGCCCACCGAAGCGGCTTACACCTTGTTCGCCCAGTCGATGGATCGGACTGGCTTTGCACGCGGCACGCTCGCAGCGAAGGCGGGGTTATCCGCGCCGGTACCGCCGCTGGACCCTCGGCCGCTGGTGACCATGGATGACATGGGCATGGGCGGCATGGATCACGGCAGCATGGCGGGCATGGATCACAGCGCCATGGCCATGCCCGGCATGCAGTCCCATCCCGAGACGGAAAAAGACAACCCACTGGTGGACATGCAAGCCATGACCACCGCCCCCAAACTCGACGACCCCGGCCTCGGCCTGCGCAACAATGGCCGCCGCGTCCTGACCTATTCCGACCTGCGCAGCACCTTCGAAGACCCGGACGGTCGCGACCCGAGCCGTACCATCGAGCTGCACCTCACCGGCCACATGGAAAAATTCGCCTGGTCGTTCAACGGCGTGAAGTTCTCCGACGCCGAACCTGTGCGCCTCAAATACGGCGAGCGGGTTCGGGTGGTGCTGGTCAACGACACGATGATGACCCACCCGATCCATCTGCATGGCATGTGGAGCGACCTCGAAGACGAGAACGGCGAATTCATGGTGCGCAAACACACCATCGACATGCCACCCGGTTCCCGACGCAGCTATCGTGTCACCGCCGATGCGCTCGGACGCTGGGCCTATCACTGCCATCTTCTGTACCACATGGAAATGGGCATGTTCCGTGAAGTTCGGGTGGAAGAATGAGGCGCCTATCGATGACCAGACTCACTTCCCTCTCTTTGGCACTCGTGACCGCGAGCCTGACACTCTCTTCGGCGATGGCCGCCACCGACGACATGCAGAACATGGATCACAGCCAGATGCCGGGCATGGACCATAGCCAAATGCAAAGCATGGACGACGGCCAGATGCAGCCCGCCGCACCGACCGAAAGCCGCACGCCGATCCCGGCGCTGACCAATGCCGACCGCGCCGCCGTGTATGCCAGTCCGTCCGGCCACATGGTGCATGACACCGCGCTCAACTATTACTTCCTCGCCGACAAACTCGAATGGCAAGACGCTGACGACGGCAGCACCCTGGCCTGGGACATGTCCGGCTGGATCGGCGGCGACATCGATCGCCTGTGGCTGCGCTCCGAAGGCGAACGCACCAATGGCAAAACCGAAGACGCCGAAATCCAGGCCCTGTGGGGCCATGCCATCTCCCCGTGGTGGGACGTGGTGACCGGCATTCGCCAGGATTTCAAACCTGGCGACCCGCAAACCTGGGCCGCGTTCGGCGTGCAAGGGATGGCGCTGTACAACTTCGAAACCGAGGCCACCGCCTTCATCGGCGAAGGCGGCCAAACCGCTGCACGACTGGAAGGCGACTACGACATCCTGCTGACCAACCGATTGATTCTGCAGCCAACCGCCGAACTCAACTTCTACGGCAAAAACGATCCGCAACGGGGGATCGGTTCCGGGTTATCCAACACCGAAGCCGGCCTGCGGCTGCGCTATGAAATCCGCCGGGAAATCGCGCCCTATATCGGCGTGACCTGGAACCGCACCTACGGCAAAACCGCCGACTACGCCAACGATGAAGGTGAGGACCGCAGCGAAGCACGCCTGGTCCTCGGTGTTCGCCTGTGGTTTTAAACGCATTAACTCAACAACCAAAAAAACAACCGCTTAAAGCGGTAAGAGGCCTTGCATGCGCATGATTAAAACGACCGCTGTTGCCATTGGACTGCTCATGAGCGCGCTCGCTCAAGCGCACCCGAAACTGCTGTCCTCCACCCCGGCCGAAGGTGCGGACGGTGCGGCACCGAGCAAGATCGAACTGCACTTCTCGGAGAACCTCATGACCCAGTTCTCCGGCGCAAAACTGGTCATGACCGAAATGCCTGGCATGGCGCACTCCCCCATGCCGATGAAAGCCAAGGTCTCCGGCGGCAACGATCCGAAAACCATGGTCATCACCCCGCTTTCGCCATTACCCGTCGGCACCTACAAAGTCGAATGGCGCGCGGTGTCATCGGACACCCACCCGATCACCGGCAACGTCACGTTCAAAGTGAAGTGATTGATGAGCGACTCGGTCAGCATTGCACTGCGCTTTGGGTTGTATGTGGATTTGATGCTGCTGTTTGGCCTGGCGCTGTTTGGGCTCTATAGCCTTAAAGGACAGGAACGGATTTCCGGCGCGGTGTTGCCGTTTCGGTCGATGTTGGTGGGCACGACGGTGCTGGGTGTGCTGTTTTCCATCGCCAGCATGGTGGTGATGGCAAGCGCCATGAGCGGTGAGACGGACTTTGCCGAGTTGCACCCGCATATCGAAATGATGGTGCTTGAGACGGACGTGGGATTGGCCTGGGTCGTGCGCCTCATCGCGCTGGTGGTCGGCGGTTTGGCGGTCGTATTCAACCGGCGAGCACCAGGATCCAGCCTGCTGATCGCGTTTATTGCCGGCGCTATCGCCCTCGCCAGCCTGGCCTGGAACGGTCATGGAGCGATGGATGAAGGTGACCTTCGTTATTGGCATTTCATCACTGACATCGGGCATCTGCTGGCTTCGGGCGCCTGGTTCGGTGCGCTGGTGGCGCTTGCCTTGATGGCAAAGATCAACGCGCTGCAAACCGAGGAGCGCATCAGATTGCTGGCTCGGGCTGTCCGCCGATTTGAATGGGTGGGCGCGGTGATCGTGGTCGTCATCACGGTCACAGGCGTCGTGAATTACCTGTTCATCGTGGGCCCGACGCTCGACGATCTATTGCTCAGCACCTACGGGATTTTACTGTCGATCAAAATCGCGCTGTTTGCCGGGATGCTGGTGCTCGCCGCGTTGAACCGGTTTCACCTGGGACCGTTTTTGGAGCGGTCGTTGCGTGACGGTCAATATCGGGTGGCAGCGAATGCGTTGCGCCGCAGCGTGGTGGTTGAATTGGCGGCGGCGGTGCTGATTGTGGGGCTGGTGGCGTGGTTGGGGACGTTGAGTCCAGGGATGGAAATGGGCGCGGAGTAACGGAAAGAGGCACCACTTGATATGGATCAATCACGGCCTCTTTCTCGGGACTAAGCTCAAGGTAACTCCTCGGATCGGGTACACACTATGCTCTGGTTCCGCACGCACCTACCGCTGCTGATCCGCCAAGTGCTCGCACTGTGGCTGCCAGCACGCCTGCGCTTCGTTCGCTTCAACAATTAAAACAGTCCTCCGAGCGTCTGGAACTCCGGACGCCCCTTTGGCTTCACCTCTTTAGCGCTGCTCCATTCCCGTACGTCCCTGACTCACTGGAGATTGCCATGCAAATGCACTTCAAAGCACTCGTCGCCGCTCTGCTCATCAGTAGCCCATTGGTTGCCCTCGCTGTCGAGGAACATCACCCCGACACACCGCCAACCGCACCGACCACCGCAGCTACCGCCCCCGCTACCGCGCAAGACAAAGCCATGAGCGAACAGATGGAAAAAATGCAGGCCGCTCACGAAAAAATGATCGCTGCCAAAACCCCGGCCGAACGCCAGGCCGCCATGCAAGAAGGCATGGCCACGATGAAGGACAGCATGGGCATGATGCACAACCATTGCCAAGGCATGGGCATGGGCATGGGCAAAGGCATGTCCGGCGGCATGGCTCATTCAGACCAGATGATGGACATGATGATGAAAATGATGGATCAGCAGTCGAACATGATGAAAAAGCCGATGAGCAACTAACGCCCTTTAAAAAGCGCTTGACCTTGCCATCGCGGCAAGGTCAACCATCGATCTCATCCATCCCCCCCTGCCACTCACGGTAAAAGAGGTTTACGTAATGAACAGCACTGAACTGCAAGTCGATGGCATGAGTTGCGGGAGTTGCGTCAAACACATCAACGCCGCATTGCAACCACTCGCAGGAGTGGGTGAAGTGACAGTCGATCTGACGGCCGGTCGGGTCAAGGTGACTGGAGATGCCGAGAGCGAAGTTCTGTTATCGGCATTGAAAGAGGCAGGGTATCCGGCAAGCGTACTGACAGAAGACAAACATGAAGGCGTAAAGAAGAAGTCTGGCTGCGGCGGTTCAAGTTGCTGCTGTCACTGAGTCCGGCCCGGCGAGGATGATGTTGAGCAGAGCAGCAGAAAGTCAGTACTCTCAGCACCCACTCCATCATGGAAGCCGGATAACAATGAACAACCTGAAAAGCACAATGCTGCTCGGTGGCCTGCTCGCTCTATCGTTTGCCGCTCAGGCAGAGCCATCGCATCTGGACAGCGTCATCCAACAGGGCCAACTGCGCGTGTGCACAACAGGCGACTACAAACCCTATACCGTCAAAGCCGAAGACGGCGAATACTCGGGCATCGACATCACCATGGCCCGCTCGCTGGCCGACAGCCTGGGCGTCAAGGTCGAGTGGGTGCAGACCACCTGGAAAACCCTGATGCCCGACATGCTCGCGGGCAAATGCGACATCGGCGTCGGCGGCATATCGGTCACGCTGGAGCGCCAGAAAAAAGCCTTCTTCAGCACCACGCTGGACGTCGACGGCAAAATCCCGCTGGTGCGCTGCGAAGATCAGGCGCTGTACCAGACCGTCGAGCAAATCAACCAGCCTTCGGTTCGTTTAGTCGAACCGGCCGGCGGCACCAACGAAGCCTTTGTTCACGCCTTCCTGCCCAAGGCGCAATTGCGCCTTCACGACAACGTGACCATCTTCCAGGAACTGCTGGACAAGAAGGCTGACGTGATGATCACCGACGCTTCGGAAGCGCTCTATCAGCAGAAACTCAAACCCGGTCTGTGCGCGGTGAACCCGAAGCAATTCATGCAATACGGCGAGAAGGCTTACTTGCTGCCGCGTGATGACATGACCTGGAAGTTGTACGTCGATCAGTGGCTACACCTGGCCAAAGTCACGGGCAACTACCAAAAAATTCTGGGCCAGTGGATAGCAACACCCGAACCCAAATAACCGCCACCTACTCGATCCATGTAGCAGCCGGCGAAGCCTGCGTCCGGCTGCGCAGCAGTCGCCAACTCAGCACTCACCATGTCTCAGGCAAACCACGCAACGGCAAAAACACTTCGGCCGTTGCGTCCGCCCTTAGTCGTGCAGCACCCCCACTGTACTCAATGAAGCTGCTACCGATCGCGCTCCCGCCTAAGTTCAACATGTTGGGGTCGAGGCAGTGATTGCAGGTGCGAATCACGAAGAGAAGGAAGGGCCGGCCGTACGGATGTTTCAGGAGATGATCTGGAAGCGGCTGCAGCGATCCGCGAAATAGAACTCTAGAAGAAAGATCTAAGTCCCCAGCAACTCACCGCCCAACTGGGGTTGAGAACAAATAGGTGCAAGGCCGCTGCATTTATGAGGTGCGGCCTGACCCCTAAGGAAATTCTGTAGGTGAAAACAGAGCCAACGGGAGTCAGGTACGATTGATTCTTTTACCTGATTGTCGCTCGCTACATTTTGCTGTTTCTAGGGTCGTCCGCCGGGTTGAGGTAGGTGATCCCCCAAGGCCCCGTGCCGTGGAGTTGGAGCACGGTTTCCTGCTCTCGACTGGCGCCGTACATCGGCATGCCGACGGGAATGATCAGGGTATCACCCGGTTGATAGGCCTTGGCCCGTGCCGAATCGAATGTGTCTCCGGTGGCGAAGTAGAAAATGCCTGAGATAACGGTTACGCGTTCGGTCACGGGATGGGTATGCACGCCGATTTTCGTATTTGCCGGCAGCTTCAAGCGCAGAGTGAAAGGCTCGGCGGCTTTCAAGTCACCTTCAATCACTGCAATCATCGCACCGGGCCCCACCGACGGCGCGGCTGTCCACTTGAGTTCGGATGGGGTGGAGGCAATCAAACCCGCTCCCTCGGCCAGGGCGGCAGATGTGAAGAAGGCTGCGCTGAGCAAGGCCAGCGAAACAGCGACAGCTTTGTGGGAGTTCATCATGGTTTCCTCGTGTTTGGGAGCTGTGGGTGTATCGCAGCAGAGGCAAATAAATATAGCTTCAACGCACAGGAGCAGAGCCTGCGCAATCAAGTCATATACGATGACGGTAGCCGAATGGTGAAGCGTGGATATACCCATTATGAACAGCGCTATAACGCACAGGTATGGACTGTGACCTCCTACAGCAGGCGCTGTGCTGTTCGCTGTCAGGTCAGCCATTGGCGGTGCCAAGGATGACGGCCGCAGATCAGCAGTAGCAAGACTCACCAACGCTCCGCCAGCCCAATCCTGATAAACTCCCCACCTTCCAGCCTCACCGATCCAGATTCCTAATGTCCATAACCAACGCAACACCCGCCCCGCTCTCCCGCCGCTTCAGCGTTGCGCCCATGATGGATTGGACTGATAGGCATTGCCGTTTTTTCCTACGCCTACTCTCCAAGCACGCCCTCCTCTACACAGAAATGGTCACCACCGGCGCGCTCCTAAACGGCGATCACGACCGCTTCCTGCGTCACAACGAAGCCGAACACCCGCTCGCGCTGCAACTCGGCGGCAGCGTCCCGCTGGACCTGGCGATGTGCGCGCGCATGGCGCAGGAGCACGGTTACGACGAGGTGAATCTGAATGTCGGCTGCCCGAGTGATCGGGTGCAGAACAATATGATTGGTGCGTGCCTGATGGGGCATCCGCAGTTGGTGGCGGATTGTGTGAAGGCAATGCGTGATGCGGTGTCGATTCCTGTGACGGTGAAGCACCGCATCGGGATTAATGGGCGGGACAGTTACGAGGAGTTGTGTGATTTCGTCGGTACGGTTCGGGATGCCGGGTGCACGAGTTTTACGGTGCATGCGCGGATTGCGATTCTGGAGGGGTTGTCGCCGAAGGAGAATCGCGACATTCCGCCCCTGCGTTATGACGTGGCGGCGCGGTTGAAGACGGATTTTCCGGAGTTGGAGATTATTCTCAACGGCGGGATCAAGACGCTGGAAGCCTGTCACGAGCATTTGCAGACGTTCGACGGCGTGATGTTGGGCCGTGAGGCTTATCACAACCCTTATGTGATGGCTGAGGTGGATCAGCAACTGTTCGGCAGCACGGCGCCGGTGATCAGCCGGGCTGAGGCGCTGGCGCAGTTGCGGCCTTATATAGCCGCGCATATTGATGCGGGCGGCTCGATGCACCACATCACTCGGCATGTGCTGGGGCTGGGTACCGGGTTTCCCGGGGCGCGCAAGTTTCGGCAGTTGTTGTCGGTGGATATTCACAAGGCTAAAGAGCCTTTAGTGTTGCTGGATCAGGCGGCGGAGTTGCTTGAAGGGCGTTAACGGTCGCTTGGGTTGAACCTGTGGTCTGATTTGGCATCGTATTTACCGATACCGCGCCCCGCCATTCAAACAGCCGTTTTCCGGTTGTTGCCGCTGGGGCCCTCGATACGTACACGCACCCTTGAGTGGCTGTCAGCGCTCGGGTAATGTCATTAGACCCATAGGACAGAGCACGCCCATGACTTCCAAGCTGGAACAACTCAAACAAATGACCACCGTGGTTGCCGACACCGGCGACTTCGAAGCTATCGCTCGCGTTAAACCCGTGGACGCTACCACCAACCCTTCCCTGCTGCTCAAAGCGGCGGCCATTCCCGGTTATGCCGAGTTGCTGAACGCTTGCGTCAGCGACTGCAAGGGCGATGTGGGCCTGGCCAGCGACCGTTTTGGCGTTGCGGTAGGGCAAGAAATTCTGAAAGTGATCCCCGGCCGTATTTCCACCGAAGTGGATGCGCGCCTGTCGTTCGACACTGACGCCGTATTGAAGCGTGCGCACCGTCTGATCGACTTGTACGACAAGGCCGGCATTGGCCGTGACCGCGTGCTGATCAAGATCGCTTCCACCTGGGAAGGCATCCGTGCTGCCGAAATTCTGGAAAAAGAAGGCATTCAGACCAACCTGACGTTGCTGTTTTCGTTTGCTCAGGCTGCGGCGTGTGCTGACGCCGGGGTGTTCCTGATTTCGCCGTTCGTGGGTCGCATCTACGACTGGTACAAGAAAGCCAACGGCAACGACTACACCGGCGCGGATGATCCGGGCGTGCAGTCGGTGACACGCATATACAACTACTACAAGGCCAATGACTACAAGACTGTGGTCATGGGTGCGAGCTTCCGTAACCTGAATCAGATCGAGCAGCTGGCCGGTTGCGACCGTCTGACCATCAGCCCGGATCTGATTGATAAGCTGGCGGCGGATACTGGCAAGCTGGAGCGCAAATTGGCGCCGGGTCATGCTGGTGAAGCGCGTTTGAGCTTGAATGAAGCGCAGTTCCGTTGGTTGTCCAACGAGGATGCGATGGCGACCGAGAAACTGGCTGAGGGTATTCGCCAGTTCGCTCGCGACCAGGAGAAGCTTGAGGCGTTGCTGCAAGCCAAGCTGTGATCCAGTAAGAAAACGCAAAAGGGCGAACCTTTACGGGTTCGCCCTTTTTTATATGTCGATTTTGGGGCTGCTTCGCAACCCAGCGGGAGCAAGCTCCCTCGCCACAGGTATGCGGTGAATCAGTGACGCTCGAGGGCGTTCACCAGATCATGGAACGCTTCACGATTGGAGTCGTTCAGGCCCATGAGGATCTTGTGCGCTTCGAGCACTTTGATCCGTACCACTTCTTCGGACTGATCCTGGTCTGGCAGGTCGGTCAGGCACTCAGGGCACGGGATCGGGCGGTCAACAATGTTGAACACTTGCTCGAAGCCCATGGACTGCAGCAGACGGGTGATGTCTTCGTGGGTGGTGACGACGGTCGGCAGCAAGCCGACCTTTTGCCGCGACAGGATCGACAGCTTGGCCAGCAGGCCCAACGTCGTGCTGTCGATGCTGCGGGTTTCGGTCAGGTCGATCACGATTGTGTTGAAGTTCAACGCCGTGAAGATCCGCTCGATAGTCGCATCCAACGCCGAACACAGGGTCAGGCGAACTTCACCGACGAACTTCAGGACGAAGGTGCCATCCTGCTCGGCGAACTGGATTCTACCGGTACTCATTAAAGATTCCTGCTCAACACCAACAGGGCGATATCATCCGGCATCTCCCCTAGCGTGGCCAATCCAAAAACCTGCCGCAGACCATCCAGGCTGCCGCCCGCTGCCTTGACCCGTTGGGGCAAAGCCGCCTCTTTTTCTTTGAGTGTAGGTTCTGGCAAAAGGTCCAGAATGCCATCGGACATCAGCGTCAGGCTGAACGTCGGCGGCAGTTCCAGTACGTGATCTTCGTAGGTGGCTTCATTGAAGAGGCCCACCGGCAGACCACGCCCTTCCAGGTAACGAACACTGTCTGGCGTGTACAACACAGGCAACGGTAAATGACCACCGATGCTATAGGTCAACAAACCTGTCTCCTCGTCGATGACTCCACCGACCATTGTGACGTGTTTACCCAGCTTACAACTGATCAGGCCTCGGTTGATATGACCAAGGACCTCTGAAGGCTTGAATTCCGGCAAGGTACCGCTGCGCTTGGATTCGAACAACAAGCGCGTGGTCATGAACTTCAGCAGCACGGTAACGAAGGCTGAAGAGGCGCCATGACCGGAAACGTCCGCCAGGTAGAACGCTACCCGACGCTCGTCGACCCGAAAGTAGTCGACGAAATCACCCGACAGGTACAGCGACGGGATGATCTGGTGAGCAAACTGGAACTCGTCGATGGTCCAGGGGCTGACCGGCAGCATGTTCATCTGCACCTGGCGACCGGCGTTCTGGTCTTCCTGGAGCAGGTTCAGGCTGGCGGCGAGTTCGCGGTTGGCCTTTTCCAGCTTCTCGCGGTAGCGCTGGTTTTCCAGCAACAGGCGCGCACGATCCAGGGCCCGGCGCACAGAGTGCTCGAGCACAGCCAGATCTTCGAGAGGCTTGATCAGGTAATCCGCCGCGCCCAGGCGCAGGGCCTCGACCGCGTCGTTCATCACGCCGGCGCCCGAAACCACGATCACCGGGGTTTGTGGTGACAGCTCGGTGACCTGGCGAATGAGTTCGAGCCCGCCCATCTGTGGCATGCGCAAATCGCAGATGACCAAGTCGGGCTTGTCTTGCTCGAATACCTGAAGACCCTGCTGGCCATTGCTGGCCTGCAAGACGCTGAAACCACTGTCTTCCAAATAGGCGGCGAGGCTCGCGCGCACTACTTCGTCATCATCGATTATCAGCAGCGTGGCACTGGTTTTTGGCATGTGGGCAAACGGCGCCAGAATTAGGTTGGCGTAGCAGGCAGGGGCTTTGTCCCGGCTCATACTACTGGATTCGCTTTCTAGCCTCTCTAGCGCACTGTTTTCGAGCATTTGCCCTACACACAGGTACACCAGAGGTGCCCTTCTAAGGCGCAGACGGTACTCCCATCCGCGGGTCGTTTCAAGCTCACGCCGATGGTCGCTTGACGTCTTTCAATTTCAAATCACCGGGAGTTATAAGAACCGGCAAAACCGTAACGTAATGGAAGGTTCAAACCATCGCTGAAACTGGCCAAAAAGCCAAACGAAAGAAGGCGGCCTACTGGCCGCCTTCTTCACGTTTTACCGGTCGAGATCAAAAATCGTCTTCAACCTGGCCGTCCTTTACTTTGAATTCGCGGTTCTGCAAGTACGCATTACGGATGAATATGTATTTGTCGCCGCTGATCAGCTTCTCGCTCGACAGCAGGCTGGCGCGGGTGTCAACGATGTTCAGGCCGAAGATGGAGTTACGCACAGGCACGTCGTGGATGTAAGGGTACGGGCCGGTATAGCCGTCGACATACTTGGATGGCGCGTCACGCAAGGTGCTAGGGCCCAGAAACGGCAGCATCACGTACGGGCCGCTGCCTACGCCCCAGTAGCCGAGGGTCTGACCGAAGTCTTCGTCATTGCGTTGAAGGCCCATCTTGGTGCCGACGTCGATAAAGCCCAACAGGCCAAACGTAGTGTTGAAGATCAAGCGCGCGGTGTCGACGCCAGCGGCGGCCGGTTTGGCCTGCAAGATATCGTTGGCAAGGTTGGTGACATCGCCGACGTTGCGGAACATGTTGTGGATGCCGTCCTCAAGAAATTGCGGCGTCACGAACTGATAGCCCTGGGCCAAAGGCTTCAGCGCATAGGTGTCGAGCACATCGTTGAACTTGTAGATCGGGCGGTTGATGCTTTCCCAAGGGTCGTCTTCCGAGGCTGCCTGGGCAACGAACGGAACCAGCAATACGCTGGCAAACACACAAAGCTGAGCTAGATGATTGCTCCAGCGCATAGAAAAACTCCTTGGATTGTACTGACGCGTGGGCTTGGCCCAAGCGTAAAGCTGGCTAGTATAAGACGGAAAAGCCGCTTAAGGCAGCACCGTGCGAGTCAGCCTGCGGATCATTCGTGATGATTGTGAGCGATTCACATCAGTGTCACTCAACTGTCACCGTCGCCCCCTAGCCTTGAGGCTATTTCAGGGAGGTTGATATGCCGCATGCCGAAACCTTGCCCCACTTTGCGCCCAGCCTGACCGCCGTCCTGTTTGGCCTCAGTGGTTGCCTGGTGGATTTCGGTGCCCGCACACGCGCACAGGGCATCCCCTCTTCCCTACACGCCGAGGCCACGCCCGGCGCCCTGGATAGCTTGCGCAGCTTGCAGCATCAGCAGATTCCCTGTGCCTGGCTCGAAGAACTCCCCCCTGCCCTCAGCCATTCCCTGGCCGCTGCCTTGCCTTCATGGATCAAACCCTCGCAACACCCCGAAACAAACAATCCATGGCCGGCACCACATGCCTGTTGGCAAGCCCTGATGACGTTGAATGTTGAACGACTGGAAGGTTGCGTGCTGGTCAGCGGCGAACCACGATTGCTGCAAGCGGGGCTCAACGCTGGATTGTGGACGATTGGGCTGGCGTCCTGCGGCTCACTCTGCGGCCTGGCGCCCAACGAATGGCAGGCGCTGACGCAGCAGGAACGGGAATTCAAACGCGGCAAGGCAACGATGCAATTGTTCGGCCTGGGTGTGCATTCGGTGATCGATCACCTCGGTGAACTCGACACCTGCCTGGCCGACATCAGCCTGCGCCGGCTCAAGGGCGAAAAGCCCTGATCGATATCATGCAGGTTACGCGCGAGTGGATTAATCTAAAGATCAAGCCATAGACCTTTGGCGTGCTGCTGCGGTCTATGCCAGTGCCTATCGATAAAAGGAAGAACGCCATGCCTGCCCGCGAACTGCAACAACAGCTCAATACTCTGCGCGAGCAATTGGAACAAAATCCACCGCTGACCGAAGCCGAGCGCGACGACCTGCACGCGCTGATGCAACAGATCGAACTGGAACTGGAGCTCGAAACCAAAACCCAGGACTCCAGCCTTGCCGACAATGTGAACCTGGCCGTCGAGCGCTTTGAAATCGAACACCCGACCCTTGCTGGCACCTTGCGCAATATCGTGCAAGCGCTGGCTAACATGGGGATCTGAACCCGCCGAATACAAAAAGCCCCGCTAGTGATAGCGGGGCTTTTTAGTTTCTGCGATTTGCAATGCAATCCCTTGTGGGAGCGAGCCTGCTCGCGATGGCTGAGTGTCAGTCAACATCAATGTTGAATGTGCTGGACTCATCGCGAGCAGGCTCGCTCCCACCGTAGATCTTTATTGGCGGACCAGCCGGTGGTTCGGCAGTTGAACGGTTTCAGTACTGCGATACGGGTTGATGTCCAACCCACCGCGTCGCACATAGCGCGCATACACCGTCAATTTCTCCGGTTTCAACAACCGCTGCAGGTCGAGAAAGATCCTCTCCACGCACTGCTCATGAAAGTCCGAGTGCTGACGGAAGCTCACGATGTATTCCAGCAAACTTGCGTGATCCAGCGCCGCGCCACGGTATTCCACCGCCACGCTGCCCCAGTCCGGCTGGCTGGTGACCGGGCAGTTGGATTTGAGCAAATGGCTGTGCACGCTCTCCTCCACCACACGCGATGCATCGCAACGCAGCAGTTCCGGACGCGGATGCTCATAGTTGCTGACGCTGATATCCAGATCATCAATGCACACGCCCGGCAACGCCACGACGCCTTCGGCCTCGACGTCCTTCAGGCTGCGAATCCGCACGCCCACCGGTTTACCGGCAGCAGCCGACAGGTCTTTGATCAATGTCGCTTCAAGGCTCGCGGTGTCGGCAAACGGTGTCTGGTTCAAGGAGTTGAGGTACAGCTTGAACGACTTCGATTCGATGATATTCGGCGAATCCGCCGGGATACTGAACTCGCCAATCGCCACCACTGGCTTGCCGGACGGCAACAGCCACGACAGTTCGAAGCAGTTCCAGAAATCCACGCCCTTGTACGGCAGGGTTTCAGCCGTCAGGCCCAGCTCGGCCCATTTCGCGGTGCGCGGGATCGGAAACAGCAAGGACGGCGTGTAGGTGGCGATGTATTCGCTGGATTTGCCCAGCGGCGAGTGTTCGGCTGCGGGATGCATGGCGGAAACCTGACTGAAGAATCAGCGGATTCTACCAGCCTTTGCTCCCGCCTTTGAGTGCTTACTGACTGACAGTCACCTTGCCGACCATGCCGGCCTGGTAATGACCGGGGATGTTGCAGGCGAATTCCAGGTTGGTGGCCTTGGTGAAGGTCCAGGTCAACTCAGCGGTTTTGCCCGGCTCGACGAGCACGCTGTTGGGGTCGTCGTGTTTCATTCCATGCTCCATACCGGCCATACCGGCCATGGCGCCGTGGTCCATTTCCTTCATGCCTGCAGGCATGAGCATGCCGCTCTGCTGCATCTTCATCATTTCCTTTTGATGTTTGGCATGCATTGCCGCGTTACCGAGGTTGAATTCATGCAACAACTGACCTTTATTCACCAACACGAAACGAACCGTCTCACCGGCCTTGATATCAATCGCCTTGGGGGTGAACGACATGTCGCCCATGATGAACTCTACGCTGCGAGTCGCCTTGGTCGCCGAGGCCGGATGGCCGAAGTCGTAGGTATGCGCCGGGGCAGCCCACGCCGGCGAGCTCAGCGCCAGCAGACACGCGACGCACAGCAGTGATTTGCGCAAAAACATAGTCGTACTCCAACAAGTTAAGGTTCAGCCTGTGGAAAACTCTAAACTGCTACGACTGCCCGCAACCTGACAGGCAAATTACAACTTTGTCAGGTTGACCTGCATTAACGCCGCCCACGGTATAAAGCGTTCGTTCCATTTGCCTCGAGTCGCCCATGAAACTGCTGATCGTCGAAGACCAACCAAAAACTGGCCACTACTTGCGCCAAGGCCTGACCGAGGCCGGTTTCAATACTGAACTGGTGGCGGACGGCAGCACCGGCCAGCAACTGGCGCTGACCGGCGATTACGCGCTGTTGATTCTTGATGTGATGCTGCCCGGCCGCGATGGTTGGCAGATCCTGCAAGCGGTGCGCGGTGCCGGCCTCGACACGCCGGTACTGTTTCTGACAGCGCGCGACGCGGTGGAGGACAGGGTCTACGGCCTCGAACTGGGCGCCGACGACTACCTGGTCAAACCGTTCGCCTTCTCCGAACTGCTGGCCCGGGTCCGCAGCCTGTTGCGCCGTGGCAACGCCACAGCTCAGGAAACCAGCCTGCAACTGGCGGACTTGCGCCTTGACCTGATCCGCCGTCGGGTCGAACGCAATGGTCAGCGCATCGACCTGACGGCCAAGGAGTTCGCCCTGCTGGAAATGCTTCTGCGCAGGCAAGGCGAAGTCCTGCCCAAGTCGTTGATCGCTTCCCAGGTATGGGACATGAACTTCGACAGTGACACCAACGTCATCGAAGTGGCGATCCGTCGTTTGCGCCTGAAGATCGACGATGATTTCCCCAACAAGTTGATTCACACCGTGCGCGGCATGGGTTACGTCCTTGAAGAGCGTCCCGCCTGATGCGTCGACTTTCGTTAAGCAGTCGCCTGGCGCTACTGTTTGCGGCGTGCACCGCCGTGGTGTCGCTGTTCGCCGGGGTGTTGTTCAGCCGGGCCAGTGAAGCGCATTTCGTTGAACTCGACCAACAGTTGCTGAACGGCAAGTTGATTGGGCTGCGTCGGGCACTTCATGACATTCAGTCGAGTGAAAGCGAAGTCAAACTGGCCGATGAATTGAGCCGACAGGCTGATCTGTCGCTGCGGATCACCGGCAGCGACGGCAAGCGCTGGTATGACAGTTCGACGCACCTACCCCAGGAACTACCGACCCAGGCGGGCTTGTCCACGGTGAGCAGCGAAGGCACCGACTACCGCGTCCTCAACGCTCCGTTGTACCTCGACAAACCTGACTCACCGCAGTTGACCTTGCTGCTGGACATCACTCATCACCAGCACTTTCTGCAGCGCATGCAACACCTGATCTGGTTGACAGTCGGCTTGTCGGCACTGGCCACCGCCCTGCTCGGGGCCTGGGCTGCGCGCAGTGGGTTGCGGCCGTTGCGGCGCATGAGTGCGGTTGCCAGCGGCGTTTCAGCGCAGTCGCTCAATGCACGCCTGCCTGAAGAAAACATGCCACCAGAACTCGCGGAAATGGCCCACAACTTCAACGCCATGTTCGGACGCCTCGACGACTCTTTTCAGCGGCTCTCGGCCTTCTCCGCCGACATCGCCCATGAATTGCGCACACCGTTGTCGAATCTGTTGACCCACACCCAGGTCACCCTCACCCGCCCACGCCCCATTGAAGATTACCGCGAAGCACTGCACAGCAATCTCGAAGAACTGCAATGGATGGCGCAACTGGTCAACGACATGTTGTACCTGGCCAAGGCTGACCACGGGTTGTTGATGCCCAGGCGCGAACCGCTGGAGCTGGCGGAAGAAGCGGATCTGTTGCTGGAGTTTTTTGCGCCGTTGGCGGAGGACGCTCAAGTCAGGTTGAGTCGTGAAGGCAATGCGCGCATGGAAGGTGATCGCAGCATGTTGCGGCGGGCGCTCTCCAATTTGCTGGACAATGCGTTGCGGTTTACGCCGGTCGAAGGCGAGGTTCGGGTGCGGATTGTTGATCAGCCAAAGGGATTGCGACTGACGGTCGAGAACAGCGGCGACGGAATTGATCGGGCGTTGCTGCCGCGAGTGTTTGATCGGTTCTACCGGGCTGATCCGGCGCGCCAGGAAGGCAGTAGTGAGCATGCGGGATTGGGGTTGGCGATCACTCAGTCGATCATCCGCGCCCATGGCGGGCAGATTCATTGCGAATCGGATAACGGGTGGACGCGGTTTGTGATTGAGTTGCCCAAGGGGGATTGAGGCCAGCAGGGCCGGCCCCTTCGCGAGCAAGCCCGCTCCCACAGTGACCGAGTTAAATCACAATGGTGTGAACGACTCGAAACCCTGTGGGAGCGGGCTTGCCCGCGATAGCGATCTACAGGCTTACGAATACCGCAACGCAGTAGCCGGTTCGACTTTCGCCGCACGCCATGCCGGGTAAACGGTGGCGAGGAAGCTCAGAATGAACCCGGCGGAGCAGATCAACAGCACATCCGCCCCCTGCAGTTCGGACGGCAGGTTACTGACGAAGTACACGTCGGAACTGAAGATGTGCTGCCCGCTGACCCGCTCCATCCAGCCCACCAGTTCACTGACGTTCAGGGCCGCGATCACGCCAAGCACACCACCGATCAGCGTACCGACGACCCCGATCACGGTGCCCTGCACCATGAAGATCGCCATGATCTGTCGCGGCGTGGCGCCGATGGTGCGCAGGATCGCGATGTCCGCGCCCTTGTCGTTCACCACCATGATCAGGGTTGCGATGATGTTGAACGCTGCCACGGCGACAATCATCAGCAACAGCAAACCGATCATGGTTTTTTCCATCTTCATCGCACTGAACAGACTGCCCTGTGTGTGAGTCCAGTCATCAGCCTTGTAAGCACTGCCCAGCCCGCCAGCAATATCGCTGGAAACCTTCGGCGCATCGTACAAATCCTTTACCGCCAGGCGCACGCTCTGGACCTGATTGGGCGCCCAGTGCTGCATCTGCGCCGCATCGGCCACGTGGATCAGCGCCATGGAACCGTCCAGTTCGGCGCCAACCTTGAACACGCCGACCACGTTCAACCGCTGCATGCGCGGGGTGATGCCGCCCGGTGCAGTGCTGATTTCCGGCACGATCAGGGTGATCTTGTCGCCAACGTTCAAGCGGAAACGGCGCGCCGTGATCTCGCCGATCACCACGCCGAACTCACCCGGCTTCAAGGCATCGAGACGCCCTTGGACAATGTGCTGAGCGACGATCGACACCTTGCCTTCGAGCGCCGGATCAACGCCGCTGACCTGGATCGGCTGCATCGTCCCCTTATAGGAAAGCATGCCTTCCATCTCGGTGAACGGCACGGCGGCCGTCACTTCCGGGTTCTTCATGGCCGCCGCAGCGACGGGCTGCCAATCATCAATCGGATTGACGCCAACGATCGTCGCATGAGGCACCATGCCGAGGATGCGCGAGCTCATTTCGCGCTGGAAGCCGTTCATCACCGACAGCACCACGATCATCGCCAGCACGCCCAGGGCGAGACCGATCATCGAGGTCATCGAGATGAAGGAGACAAAGCGATTGCGGCGCTTGGCGCGGGTATAGCGCGCGCCGATAAAGATCGATAACGGTCTGAACATTCGCTGGGGCACCGTATAAAAATAAGAGACCCGGCGTACTTTTCAGTCACGCCGGGTTTCGGCCAATCAGATGGGCGTCAGGTAACCTTCCTGCAAATGCAGGACGCGATCCATCTGGCGAGCCAGGTTCATGTCGTGAGTCACCACCAGGAACGCCGTGCGCATCGAGGTGCTGAGTTCCAGCATCAAATCCTGAATGCCCTGGGCGGTGTGGGAATCGAGGTTGCCGGTCGGCTCGTCGAGCATCACCAGGCCTGGCTTGTTCACCAGGGCGCGGGCGATGGCCACGCGCTGACGTTCGCCACCGGACAATTCGGCCGGTTTGTGTTCCAGGCGATGGCCCAGCCCTACCCGCTCCAGCAATGCCGTCGCACGCTGACGCGCTTCAGGAATAGCCGTCTTGCCGATCAGCAGCGGCATGCAGACGTTTTCCAGCGCGGTGAACTCAGGCAGCAAGTGGTGGAACTGGTAAACGAAACCCAGCGACCGATTGCGCAGCAAACCGCGAGACTTTTCGTTCAGCGCCGACAGCTCTTCACCGGCCAGCCAGACGCTGCCCTTGGTCGGTGTATCGAGGCCGCCGAGCAGGTTGAGCAAGGTACTTTTGCCCGACCCCGACGTACCGACAATCGCCACGCGCTCACCCGGATGCAGCTCCAGTTGCAGACCGGCCAGAACCTCTACCGACTCAGGGCCTTCCTCGTAGGATTTGCCCAGGTTGCGGCAGCTCAAGATTGCTTTATCACTCATGCCCGACTCACTCATAACGTAGCGCCTCCGCAGGCTGGGTGCGCGCGGCACGCCAGGCTGGATACAGGGTGGCGAGGAAACTCAGGACCAACGCGGCGGCGCAGACCATCAACACATCCTGGCTCTGCACTTGCGACGGCAGGTAATCGATGAAGTACACGTCGGCGTTGAGGAATTTGTGCCCGATCAGCCCTTCAAGGGCCGAGATCGCGGCGCTGACGTTCAGGGCGGCGAAGATCCCGACCACAGCGCCGATCAGCGTACCGATCACGCCAATGACCGTGCCCTGGACCATGAAGATCGCCATGATCTGCCCCGGCGTGGAACCCAGGGTGCGCAGAATCGCGATGTCGCCCTTCTTGTCGTTCACCACCATCACCAGCGTGGAAATGATATTGAAGGCCGCGACCGCAACGATCAGCAGCAACAGCAAACCGATCATGGCTTTTTCCATGCGGATCGCCTGATACAGATTGCCGTGGGTGCGCGTCCAGTCGCGGGCATAGAAATGGTCTTCGCCGAGCTGCTGGGCGATGGTCCACGCAACGCGTGGCGCCTGGAACAGATCGTCGAACTTCAGACGGATGCCCTGGACCTGATCCGGTTTCCAGCGGTGCAGCTTGGCCAGATCCTGCAGATTGGTGATGCCCAGGTAGCCATCCAGCTCACCGGCGCCGACATGGAAGATGCCGACCACGGTAAAGCGCTTCATGCGCGGGAACATCCCGGCCGGGGTCACGGTGACTTCCGGCGCCACGAATGTCAGCTTGTCGCCGATCGCCGCACCCAACTTGGCCGCGGCCTTGTCACCGATGACGATGCCGAAACTGCCCGGCGCCAGGTCATCGAGTTTGCCCTGCTGCATGAAGTTATCAATGATCGAGACCTGCCGTTCCAGCGCAGGGTCGATGGCATTGAGCAGGACTTTGGACACCTTGCCGTTATTGGTCAGCAACCCCTGCATCTGGGTAAACGGCGCCACGGCCGTCACCTGCGGGTTCTGCTTGACCTTGGCGGCCAGGCTTTGCCAGTCGCCGATCGGCTCACCGGACTCGATGGTCGCGTGGGGCACCATGCCCAGCACGCGGGTGCGCATCTCATGATCGAAGCCGTTCATGACCGACAGCACCACGATCATCACGACCACGCCGAGGGCGAGTCCGATCATCGAGGTCAGGGAAATGAATGACACAAAATGATTGCGACGCTTTGCACGGGTATAACGCGTGCCAATAAATACGAAGAGAGGTCTGAACATGTCGGGGCTTGTTCGGAGGGAAAAGGAACGTCCTTGTGGCGGGGGTCGATAACCAGCTTTACACTCAGACCACCGCCGCTACCATGGGTTCGCCATGTCGACATTAGATGAAGAAGATCGCCGCGAATACTACCGTATCGAGGACACGATCGCACTGGAAATTCGGCCCCTGTCCGCTCCCGAAGCCGCAGGCCAGGAAGTGTTGCAGGATGCTTCCCCTCTGTTCAACTTGCTCAGCGAACTGCACCTGAGCGAATTCGAGTCACAGCACCTGTTGCGCCAGATCAGTGAGCGCGACCGCAACCTCGCCGCATTCCTGAAATCCCAGAATAAACGCATCGATTTGCTGAGCCAGGTGATCGCAATCACCGTACTCGGGCAGATCGGCGAACCGCAGCCGGTGATCATTTCCGAAGGCGGGATCGACTTTCAACATCCGACCCCCATTGCCGAGGGCGCACACCTGTCGATCAAACTGGTGCTGATGCCGCAAGCCCTCGGGCTTTTGTTGCGGGCTCGCGTCACCCATTGCGATCGCAAAGGCGACGGCTACGACGTCGGCACCGAGTTCGAATACCCGAGCGATGCCCAGCGCCAATTGCTGGCCCGCTATATTTTGCAGAAGCAGGCCCAGGAACGACGTCTGGCCCGCGAACAAAACGAATCAGGCATTTAATTTAAGGAAGAACCGTGACCCTCATCTACGGCCATCGCGGCGCCAAGGGCGAAGCACCGGAAAATACGCTGACCAGTTTTCAGCAATGCCTCAAGCACGGCGTGCGCCGTTGCGAACTGGACCTGCACCTGTCCATGGACGGCGAGTTGATGGTCATCCATGACCCGACACTCAAGCGCACCACCGACCGTCGCGGCAAAGTCGTCGAGCACACGGCGGCCGAGTTGGTGACCTACGATGCGCGCAAGGGTGGCCCGGGCTGGATCAAACCGTGCCCGATTCCAACACTGGAAGAACTGTTCGAGAAATGCGACTTCGAGCACTGGCAACTGGAGGTCAAAAGCGCGTCACGCACCCGCGCCGCGACTACCGTACTGGCGATTCGCGAAATGGCTCAGCGTTTCGGCTTGCTCGACAAGGTCACGATCACCTCGAGTTCGCGGGAAGTATTGAAAGCTGCGCTGGACCTGGTGCCGGATGTGTCCCGCGGATTGGTGGCCGAGTACGCCTGGCTCGATCCGTTGAAGGTCGCGCAAAGCTATGGCTGCGAGATTCTGGCGCTGAACTGGACCCTGTGTACGCCGGAACGCCTGCAGAAGGCGCAGCGCCAAGGGCTGCATGTGTCGGTATGGACAGTCAACGAGCCCGCGCTAATGCGCAGACTCGCCGACTTCGGCGTTGACAGCCTGATTACAGACTTTCCCGGTTTGGCCATCGCCACGCTCGAGAATTGCTGAAATCGGTCTCCCCGGCCGGCTCAGGCCACCGGCCGGAGCCGCTCAAAAAAGCCGGTTGAGGCCATCGTACGCCGCTACCCGATAGGCTTCGGCCATGGTCGGGTAGTTGAACGTCGTGTTGACGAAGTACTTCAGCGTGTTCTGTTCGCCCGGCTGGTTCATGATCGCCTGACCGATGTGAACGATCTCCGACGCCTGATAACCGAAGCAGTGAACGCCCAGCACTTCCAGGGTATCGCGGTGGAACAGGATCTTCAGCATGCCTTGCGGTTCGCCGGCAATCTGCGCACGCGCCATGCCCTTGAAGAACGCCTTGCCCACTTCATACGGCACCTTGGCCTGAGTCAGCTCCTGCTCGTTCTTGCCGATCGAGCTGATCTCCGGAATGGTGTAGATGCCGGTCGGCACGTCGTTGACGAAGCGCCAGCTTTGATTATCAACGATGCTGCCAGCGGCCGAACGACCCTGGTCGTGAGCAGCACTGGCCAGGCTCGGCCAACCAATCACGTCACCGGCGCCGTAGATGTTCGGCTTGCAGGTACGGTAGGCCTCGTCCACTTCGATCTGGCCACGGCTGTTGACCTTCACACCGATGTTTTCCAGACCCAACTGATCAGTGTTGCCGGTACGGCCGTTGCACCAGAGCAAGGCGTCGGCCTTGATTTTCTTGCCGGACTTGAGGTGCAGGATCACGCCGTTGTCCACGCCTTCGACGCGGTCGTAGTCTTCGTTGTGGCGAACCGTGATGTTGTTGTTGCTGAAGTGATAGCTCAGGGCCTGGGAAATTTCCGAGTCGAGGAAGCTCAGCAACTGACCGCGGTTGTCCACCAGTTCAACCAGTACACCCAGTCCGCTGAAGATCGACGCGTACTCGCAACCGATCACGCCGGCGCCGTAAACAATGAGTTTGCGCGGGGTGTGGCCGAGGCTGAGGATGGTGTCGCTATCGTAGATACGCGGGTGGTGGAAATCGATGTCCGCCGGACGATAAGGGCGCGAGCCGGTGGCGATGATGATGTGCTTGGCCACCAGCTTTTCGACCACGCCGTTGGCGCAGACCACTTCGATGGTTTGCTCGTCGGCGAAGCTGCCGGTGCCGAAGAACACGTCGACGCGGTTACGGGCGTAGTAGCCGGTGCGCGAGGCGACTTGTTTGGAGATGACTTTTTCAGCGCTTTTCAACACGTCCGGGAACGAGAACCAGCGTGGCTCACCAATGGCCCGGAACATCGGGTTGGTGTTGAACTGCATGATCTGCCGGACCGAGTGACGCAGTGCCTTGGACGGGATGGTGCCCAGGTGGGTGCAGTTGCCGCCGACCTGGCGACGGCTATCGACCATCGCCACCTTGCGCCCTGCTTTGGCGGCGTTCATTGCCGCGCCTTCTCCCGCCGGGCCGGAACCCAGCACCACCACGTCGTAGTTGTAGACAGCCATGCATACTCCTCAGAACAGGCCGCGGCGCCCTCGGCACCTGCGGCTAAATCACGCCGATCTGTGGCGTGAAGGAACAATTTGGGGCCAGTGCAGAACCCGGACACAGTCTATATAAGCGTCAACGCCGCGCACATTAACCCTTGGTCGCGTCGTAGGCTAGTTTTGCCTGCACTACAACGCCAGTCTTTGCTGCTTGAATCGCCGTGATCACTCGGTTATGCCGCCACTCAGGCGCTCAAAGGCCTGCGTGGTTCGTGTGACGAATCCTGTATCGGCACGAATCACAAAGAATGCACCGATGTCATGCGTTTCGGCATAGTCCCAACCCCTTTCGGGCCCCAGAATCAGCAACAGCGTCGATAAGCCATCGGCCATCAACGCTGAAGGATGAATCACCGTGACTGACGCCAGGGTGTGTAGGACCGGCGCCCCGGTGCGGGCATCGAAGGTGTGGGAATAACGCCGACCGTCCCGCTCGAAATAGTTGCGGTAATCGCCGGAAGTGGAAACGCCGTAGCCGTCTACGGCGATGATGCGCTCGGCCACTCGCTGGTCGTCGCGGGGTTCTTCCAGGGCGACGCGCCACGGCGATCCGTCGAGTTTTTTGCCCGCCGCCTTGAGCTCACCCGTGGCTTCGGCGAGGTAGTTGTGGATGCCCATTGCTTCGAGTTTTGCGGCAATTGCATCGACCGCGTAACCGGCGGCGATGCTGTTGAAGTCGACCTCTACCGCGGCGTCCTTGCACAGCTGATCGCCGTCGATGCGCAGGTGTGCGTGACCGACGCGCTGCCTGACTTCGGCGAGCGCTTCGGCAGTCGGGATTTTTTCCTCACGGCCCTGCGGGCCAAATCCCCAGAGATTGAGCAGCGGTTCCACGGTCAGGTCGTAGGAGCCTTCGCTTTGCGAAGACAGTTGCTCGCCCACACGGATCAATTCGAGCACCGGGCCAGGCATGACCTGACAGCGGCCGGCCGGCAGTGCGTTGAAGCGTTCGATAACCGAGTCGCTGCGATAGGTCGAGAATTGTCGATCCACTTCAGCGAGGATATTTTCTACTTCAGCCTGCACCGCTTTCAGCCCGGGCGTGGAGGAATGCCTTACGTATTGAATGGAATAACGACTGCCCATGGTCGGGCCGTCGAAGCGTTCCAGGCTGTCGCCGTTGCCACAACCGGACAAAACACCGGCCAGCATCACAACCCCAGTCCACCGTCCAGTTAACAAATTTTCATCCCCCCCTCAAAACCGCGCCCGCCATTATGGGCTTCAGAGCGCACGAGAGCGAGGTCTGCCAGCGCCTGCCAGTCAAACGCAAAACCTGTGGGAGCTGAGTTGCGGACAGCGTAGGCCGCTGTGGTTGGCGGCGCCTGATCGATCACTCTCGTCGACAAGATCGTTCCCACGCGCGCGGGAGCGATCACCGCACAAACAAAAACGCCCCGACCAAAGTCGGGGCGTTTTCATGTGCAGCTAATGCTTAGCGCGGGAATGCAGGCGGGTTTACACCGGCCATGTCTTCCATCACGCGAACCACCTGGCAGCTGTAACCGAATTCGTTGTCGTACCAAACGTACAGAACAACGCGGTTGTCTTGGCTGATGGTTGCTTCAGCGTCCACTACGCCTGCGTGGCGCGAGCCAACGAAGTCGGTGGAAACCACTTCCTGCGAATTGACGTAGTCGATTTGCTTATGCAGGTCGGAGTGCAGCGCCATGTAGCGCAGGTACTCGTTCATTTCTTCACGAGTGGCGGCTTTCTCAAGGTTCAGGTTGAGAATGGCCATCGACACGTTAGGCGTCGGAACGCGGATCGCGTTACCGGTCAGCTTGCCGGCCAGCTCAGGCAGTGCCTTGGCAGCAGCGGTAGCAGCACCGGTCTCGGTGATTACCATGTTCAACGCGGCGCTACGGCCACGGCGATCGCCTTTGTGGAAGTTGTCGATCAGGTTCTGGTCGTTGGTGTACGAGTGAACCGTTTCGACGTGACCGTTGATGATGCCGAACTTGTCGTTGACAGCCTTGAGCACCGGCACGATGGCGTTGGTGGTGCAGGAAGCCGCGGAAACGATCTTGTCATCAGCGGTGATTTCACCGTGGTTGATGCCGTGAACGATGTTCTTCAGCTTGCCTTTGCCAGGCGCGGTCAGAACAACGCGATCGATACCCGGGCATGCCAGGTGCTGGCCCAGACCGTCGGCGTCACGCCATACACCGGTGTTGTCCACCAGCAGCGCGTCTTTGATGCCGTACTGGGTGTAGTCCACTTCAGTCGGGTTTTTCGCGTAGATAACCTGGATCAGGTTGCCGTTGGCGGTGATGGTGTTGTTGGCTTCATCAATGGTGATGGTGCCATTGAACGAACCGTGTACCGAATCGCGGCGCAGCAGGCTGGCGCGTTTGATCAGATCGTTTTCGGCGCCCTTGCGGACAACGATGGCGCGCAGACGCAGGCCGTCGCCACCACCGGTTTTCTCGATCAGGATGCGCGCCAGCAGACGGCCGATACGACCGAAGCCGTACAGAACGACGTCGGTGCCTTTGCGCGCGGAAACATTTTGCTGACCAACGACGTCAGCCAGTTCTTCACGGACGAACTGCTCGGCAGTACGGCCATTGCCTTCAGCCTTGTACTTGACTGCAAGCTTGCCCAGGTCTACCGAGGCAGCGCCGAGCTTGAGCTCGCTCATTGCCTTGAGCAGCGGGAATGTTTCGTGGACGGACAATTCGCTGTCATCGGACTGGCGATGGCGAGCAAAGCGGTGAGCTTTGAGAATCGCGATGACAGACTGGTTGATCAGACTGCGGCCATAGATCGAGCTCACCACGTTGTTATTGCGGTAGAGCTGACCGATAAGCGGAATCATCGCTTCTGCGAGTGCTTCACGGTCGATCCATTCACCAAGACACTGGTCGGGCTTCTGAGTCACGGGAACCTTCCACATGTAGGGGCAGAAAAAAGGGGCTACATTATGCCGCCGAGTGCCTCCCGTAGCAATGCGCGCTTGTCGCACGACCAGTAACAAAATCAACTTCAAAAAAATGACGCATGGCTCAAGCCCAATAAAACCGGGGCCTGCAACGCAGTCATTTTTTCGGAGACATCGCTGTCTTGTCTGTAACCCTCCGTAACACCCAATCGTTTTGCCACTACATATTCGGTCTTTTTTACTAAAAAACGGGCCGATTTTGTCTTTACCACTACATTTCGCCCAACCTGCGTAATAGACACATCTGCAACTGACAGGCGGCACCCGGGACCGCTACAATTACCGACTTTGTCGCAACGCTTGGAGCTCAACCTTCCGTGCCCGTTCTGCGTCTACCGCTTCTCCCTGCCGCGGCAGGTAAACAGCACTGGGGCAACCTGCCCGGTGCCGCCCTGAGCCTGGCCATTGCCGAGGCCGCCAGCGCTGCCAAGCGCTTCACCCTGCTGCTGACCGCCGACAGCCAAAGTGCCGAACGGCTGGAACAGGAGCTGAGTTTCTTCGCCCCTGATTTGCCGGTGCTGCATTTCCCGGACTGGGAAACCCTGCCCTACGATCTGTTTTCGCCGCACCAGGACATTATTTCCCAGCGCATCTCCGCGTTGTATCGGTTGCCGGAGCTGAGTCATGGCGTTTTGGTCGTGCCGATCACGACGGCCCTGCATCGCCTGGCGCCGACCAAATTCCTGCTCGGCAGCAGCCTGGTGCTCGACATCGGTCAGAAACTCGATGTCGAGCAGATGCGCACCCGGCTTGAGGCCAGCGGCTATCGATACGTCGATACCGTCTACGAGCATGGCGAATTTACCGTGCGCGGCTCGCTGATCGATCTGTTCCCGATGGGCAGCAAACTGCCTTTCCGAATTGACCTGTTCGACGACGAAATCGAGACCCTTCGTACCTTCGACCCGGAAAACCAGCGCTCCATCGACAAGGTTGAAACGGTTCGCCTCCTGCCAGCGAGAGAATTTCCGCTGCAAAAGGATGCGGTCACCCGCTTCAAGGCGCGCTTCCGCGAGCGTTTCGATGTCGACTTCCGTCGCTGCCCGATCTTCCAGGACTTGAGCAGCGGGATTACACCGGCCGGTATCGAGTACTACCTGCCGCTGTTCTTCGACGACACTTCCACGCTGTTCGATTACCTGCCCCAGGACACGCAAGTGTTTTCCTTGCCGGGTATCGAGCAGGCGGCGGAAAACTTCTGGAACGACGTGCGCAATCGCTATGAAGAGCGTCGCGTCGATCCGGCCCGTCCTTTATTGCCGCCCGCCGAGTTGTTCCTGCCGGTGGAAGATTGCTTCGCGCGCCTGAAAAACTGGCCGCGCGTGGTTGCCAGTCAACAGGACGTGGAAACCGGCGTCGGCCGCGAGCGCTTCCCCGCTCGAGAGCTGCCGAACCTGGCCATCGAAGCCAAGGCCACCCAACCGTTGGCGGCGCTGGCGGGTTTCCTCGACGAATTTCCCGGTCGCGTGCTGTTTACCGCCGAATCCGCGGGCCGTCGTGAAGTGCTGCTGGAATTGCTCGAACGCCTGAAGCTGCGGCCGAAAACCGTCGACAGCTGGCCGGATTTCGTCGCGAGCAAAGAACGCCTGGCGATCACCATCGCGCCGCTCGACGAAGGCCTGGTGCTCGACGACCCGGCGCTGGCCCTGGTCGCCGAAAGCCCATTGTTCGGTCAGCGCGTGATGCAACGCCGTCGCCGCGAGAAACGCGCCGACGCCAACAATGATGCCGTGATCAAAAACCTCACCGAGCTGCGCGAAGGCGCGCCGGTGGTGCATATCGATCACGGCGTCGGTCGCTATCTCGGGCTGACGATCCTGGAAATCGACAGCCAGGCCGCTGAGTTCCTGACCCTCGAATACGCCGAAAACGCCAAGCTGTACGTGCCGGTGGCCAACCTGCATCTGATCGCCCGCTATACCGGCAGCGACGATGCCCTGGCCCCGCTGCACCGTCTAGGCTCCGAGACCTGGCAGAAAGCCAAACGCAAAGCTGCCGAACAGGTGCGCGACGTGGCCGCCGAGTTGCTCGACATCTATGCCCGCCGCGCCGCTCGCGAAGGCTATGCGTTCGCCGACCCGAAAGCCGATTACGCGACCTTCAGCGCCGGTTTCCCATTCGAAGAAACCCCGGACCAGCAAACCACCATCGACGCCGTGCGCGCCGACATGCTCGCGCCGAAACCGATGGACCGCCTGGTCTGCGGCGACGTTGGCTTCGGCAAGACCGAAGTGGCGATGCGCGCCGCGTTCATCGCGGTACACGGCGGTCGTCAGGTGGCGATTCTGGTACCGACCACCCTGCTCGCCCAGCAACACTACAACAGCTTCCGCGACCGCTTCGCCGATTGGCCGGTGAGCGTGGAAGTGATGAGCCGCTTCAAATCGACCAAAGAAGTGAATGCGGCGGTCGCGGACCTGGCCGAAGGCAAGATCGACATCGTCATCGGCACGCACAAGCTGCTGCAGGACGACGTAAAAATCAAAAACCTGGGGCTGGTGATCATCGACGAAGAGCACCGTTTTGGTGTCCGTCAGAAGGAACAGCTCAAGGCGCTACGCAGTGAAGTCGATATCCTGACCCTGACCGCCACGCCGATTCCGCGCACGCTGAACATGGCCGTGTCGGGCATGCGCGATCTGTCGATCATCGCCACGCCGCCGGCCCGTCGCCTGTCGGTACGCACGTTCGTCATGGAGCAGAACAAGAGCACGGTCAAAGAGGCCTTGCTCCGTGAGCTGTTGCGTGGCGGTCAGGTCTACTACCTGCACAACGATGTGAAAACCATTGAGAAATGCGCCGCCGACCTCGCCGAACTGGTGCCGGAAGCACGGATCGGCATCGGCCACGGGCAGATGCGCGAACGCGATCTCGAACAAGTAATGAGCGACTTCTACCACAAGCGCTTCAACGTGCTGATCGCCTCGACCATCATCGAGACCGGCATTGACGTGCCGAGCGCCAACACCATCATCATCGAACGCGCCGACAAGTTCGGCCTGGCGCAGCTGCACCAGTTGCGCGGCCGGGTCGGTCGCAGTCACCACCAGGCTTACGCTTATTTGCTGACGCCGCCGCGCCAGCAAATCACGCCTGACGCCGAAAAACGTCTGGAAGCGATCGCCAATACCCAGGACCTCGGCGCGGGCTTCGTGCTCGCCACCAACGACCTGGAAATCCGTGGTGCCGGCGAATTGCTCGGCGATGGGCAGAGCGGACAGATCCAGGCTGTCGGTTTCACCCTGTACATGGAAATGCTCGAGCGCGCGGTGAAGTCGATCCGCAAGGGCGAACAACCGAACCTCGACCAGCCGCTCGGCGGTGGTCCGGAAGTCAATCTGCGGGTACCGGCGTTGATTCCCGAGGACTATCTGCCAGACGTACACGCCCGACTGATTCTCTACAAACGCATCGCCTCGGCCACCGACGAGGAAGGCCTCAAGGACTTGCAGGTGGAGATGATCGATCGTTTCGGTCTGCTGCCGGAGCCGACCAAGAACCTGATGCGCATTACCGCGCTGAAATTGCAGGCCGAGCTACTGGGCATCAAGAAAGTCGACGGCGGCCCGCAAGGTGGCCGAATCGAGTTCGCGCCGCAAACACCGGTCGACCCGCTGACGCTGATCAAGTTGATCCAGAGCCAGCCAAAACGCTACAAATTCGAAGGCGCTACGATGTTTAAATTCCAGGTGCCGATGGAGCGCCCGGAAGAGCGCTTTAATACTGTAGAGGCGCTGTTTGAGCACCTCATTCCGAAAACTGCTTGAAGGACGCCGCATGCGCCTGTTCCGCTCACTGACCTCGTTGACCATGTTATTAACAGCGCTGGTCACCCCTACGGCATTTGCCGATGACTTGTATCAGATTGAAATGATCCTGGTCCGCCAAAACGCCGTGCCCGCTATCGTCAGCCGCGCCGCGCCGGAAGACTGGGCGGCTGGAGCTCAGCCCATCAGCCCCGACAGCCTGCGCACACCAAGCCTCAATGCTGAAGTGGAAAAACTCACCGCCAGTAATGAATACACGGTGTTGCTGCACAAGGCCTGGCAACAGAACCTTGGCGAAGAGGCCAGCAAAGTTGCGATCAGCGAGGGCAAGGAACAGTTCGGCCAGTTCCCGATCGAGGGCACGCTGAGCATGAAACTGGGGCGTTTCACCGACGTCGACGCCGACTTTTGGGTTAACCAGATCGACGCCAACGGCATGGTCACCGCCAGCGAACGCATGAAACAGGAAAGCCACACCAAGAACGGCCAGTTGAACTTCCTCGACAATGGCCACTTGGGCCTGTTGATCAAGATCACCTCGCTCACCTCCCCTGCGCCTCGGCCAGTCCCCGAAGAAATTCCGGACTGATTGAGTCCTTATGTCAGCGACCCTGAGCAAACCCCTGGCACCTTCCTGGGTCAGCCGATTCAAGGAACAGAGCCTGGAGCGTGGCCGTCGCTACGCTTTGGAGAACCGCGTCAGGATCATCGAGGCCGGGGACGCCACCATCATTGCCGTCTGCGAGGGCTCTGGCGGCAATGTTTACCGTCAGACCATTCGCCTGCGCGAGTCAGCCAAAGCCACGTTGCTGATGATCGACGCCACCTGCACCTGCCCGGTTCACAACAACTGCAAACACTGCGCAGCGGTGCTACTGAAAGTGCAGGAAACCCTGGCCTACCCCGCCGCCGCGCAAGACGCCGAGCTACTCGAGAAACTTCAAGCCGTACTGGAAAACCGTAGCCCGAAGCCCCCGCAAGTACTGGTGGATAACGTGCAGCCGGTGCCGCGCTTGTGGCTGGCGAGCATCGAGTTCAGCGCCTTCGAACCGCGTAACGGCAAGATGCAACGTTACATTCAGCATCGCGCGGCGTTGTCATTCGGCTATCTGGATGAATACGTTTCTGGACAGAAGAACGCCGACATCCTGATTCGCCAGGAGACGCAAACGCTACGGATAAAACGCCACCCGGAAGTCGAACAGACCTACAGGGAGCAACTGCGAATCCTTGGCTTCAAGGTCGCCACCCGGCAAAGCAAAGCCTTGCCGGAAAGCGCCGGCGAACTTTTCGAGATGGTCAACGACAGCGCCTGGCTGACCTTCACCCTCAATGAACTGCCGAAGCTGCGCACCCAGGGTTGGGAGTTGCAGATCGACGAAGACTTCGGCTTCGACCTCACCGCCGTGGACGATTGGTACGCCACCGTAGAACAGGCGCCGGAGCGTGACTGGTTCGATCTGGAGCTGGGAATCATCGTCAACGGCGAACGGCTGAGCCTGCTGCCGATCCTGCTGAACCTGATGCGTTCTCACACCGAGATCCTCAACCCGGAACGCCTTGCACGACGGCGCGACGACGAGTTGATCCTGGTGAACATCCCCAATCGCCCGAACTCCGAGCACGGGCCGTTGCAAGTCGCCCTGCCCTTCGGCCGATTGAAACCGGTGCTGGCGACCCTCGGCGAGTTCTACCTGCAAGGGCCTGGCGAAACGACGCTGCGCCTGAGCAAGGCCGATGCCACGCGCCTGAATCCGCTGGAAGACCTGCCGCTGCTTTGGGAGGGCGGCGAGCAAATTCGCACCTTTGCCCAGCGGCTGCGGGACATCAAGGACTTTACCTCGACTGCACCGGAAGGCCTGAACGCGACCTTGCGCCCCTATCAGCTGGAAGGCTTGAGCTGGATGCAGTCGTTGCGCCAACTGGAAGTCGGCGGGATTCTCGCGGACGACATGGGGCTGGGCAAAACCCTACAGACCCTGGCGCACATTCTCAGTGAGAAGAACGCCGGACGCCTTGATCGGCCGTGCATGGTGGTAATGCCGACCAGCCTGATCCCCAACTGGCTGGATGAGGCGGGGCACTTCACGCCGCAACTCAAAGTGCTGGCGCTGTACGGTGCCAGTCGCAAAAAGCATTTCGACACGCTGGCCGATTACGACCTGATCCTGACCACCTATGCGCTGCTGCCCAAGGACGTCGAACGTCTCGCCGCGCAACCTTTGCACGTACTGGTTCTGGACGAGGCGCAGTACATCAAGAACCCCAACAGCAAGGCCGCACACGCCGCCCGCGAATTGAATGCCCGTCAGCGTCTGTGCCTGAGCGGCACACCACTGGAAAACCACCTGGGTGAGCTATGGTCGCTGTTTCACTTCCTGCTGCCCGGCTGGCTGGGTGACGTGAAAAGCTTCAACCGCGATTACCGCGTGCCAATCGAAAAGCGCGGCAGCGAAGTACGACTTCAGCACCTCAACGGTCGGATAAAACCGTTCCTGCTGCGTCGAACCAAAGAGCAAGTGGCGACCGAGTTGCCGCCGAAAACCGAAATCATCCATTGGGTCGAGCTCAACGAAGCCCAGCGTGACGTGTACGAAACCATGCGCCTGGCGATGGACAAGAAAGTCCGCGACGAGATCACCCGCAAGGGCGTGGCGCGCAGCCAGATCATCATTCTTGAGGCGCTGCTGAAGCTGCGCCAGGTTTGCTGCGATTTGCGCCTGGTCAACGATGCCACCCTGCCCACACGCGGCAGCACCTCGGGCAAGCTCGACAGCCTGATGGAAATGCTTGAGGAATTGTTCGATGAAGGTCGACGGATCCTGCTGTTCTCGCAGTTCACTTCGATGCTGTCGTTGATTGAAGATGAGCTGAAAAAACGCGGAGTCGATTATGCGCTGCTGACCGGGCAGACCCGCGACCGGCGCGCACCGGTCAAAGACTTCCAGAGCGGCAAGCGTCAGATCTTTCTGATCAGCCTGAAGGCGGGTGGCGTCGGCCTGAACCTGACCGAAGCCGACACGGTGATTCACTACGATCCATGGTGGAACCCGGCGACGGAAAACCAGGCCACTGACCGAGCGTATCGCATTGGCCAGGAGAAACCGGTGTTCGTCTACAAGATGATTGCCCGGGGCACGGTGGAAGAGAAGATTCAGCATCTGCAGAAGGAAAAATCCGACCTGGCGGCTGGCGTGCTGGACGGACGCCAGACCGGGGACTGGAAGTTGCAGAGTGATGATATTGAAGCGTTGTTTGCGCCACTGCCGGACAAGCTGGAAAAGCGCTGAGATAGTCGCCGCCTGGTAGGTCGCTTTCGCGAGCAAGTCGATCGCCTCACCGCCGCTCCCACAGGGTTAACCTCAACCCTGTGGGAGCGTGGCTTGCCCGCGATGGGGTCACCTCGTATTGACTGAAGAAATCAGCTATCAGGACCTGGGTTCAGGCAACGGCGCAAACAACGCTTCAATGTCACTCTGCTCAAGCTTCCACCCTCCGGTCGTCCCACCTTCAAGCACAGCCCCGGCCAACGCCGCCTTCTCCTGTTGCAGTGCCTGTATTTTCTCTTCCACCGTGCCCTTGGCAATCATCTTGTAGACGAACACCGGTTTGTCCTGACCGATCCTGTAAGCACGATCGGTGGCCTGGTTTTCAACAGCAGGGTTCCACCACGGATCGAAGTGAATCACCGTGTCGGCCGCTGTCAGATTAAGCCCCGTGCCACCCGCTTTCAGACTGATCAGGAACAACGGCACCTTGCCGCTCTGGAAGTCTTTGACTGGCGTGCGCCGATCAGTCGTTTCGCCAGTCAACAACGCATAGCCGACGCCACGCTGCAGCAATTCCTCCTCAATCAATGCAAGCATCGAAGTGAACTGCGAAAACAGCAAAATCTTGCGTCCTTCACTGAGTAACTCCTCCAGCATCTCCATCAAACCGATCAACTTGCCGCTGCCCGCACGAAGTGCTTTCGCCGTCAGGGACATTTTGACCAGCCGCAGATCGCAGCACACCTGACGCAACTTCAGCAAAGCGTCGAGGATGATGATCTGGCTACGCGCAACGCCGCTGCGGGCAATTTCATCACGCACCTTTTTGTCCATCGCCACGCGCACGGTTTCATAAACATCCCGCTGCCCATCGCTGAGTTCGATCCAATGCACGATTTCGGTTTTTGGCGGCAACTCGGTGGCGACCTGTTCTTTCTTGCGGCGCAACAGAAAGGGCTTTATGCGGGCAGTCAGGTGCTGCATCCGTTCGCTATTGCCGTGCTTCTCGATCGGGGTGCGGTAGTCACGATTGAAGGTTTTACTGTCGCCCAGCCACCCGGGCAACAGGAAGTGAAGCAGTGACCATAGCTCGCCGAGGTGATTTTCCAATGGCGTGCCGGACAGGCACAAACGCTGCCGGGCCTCCAGATCACGGGCAGCCTGGGCAGCTTTGCTGAGCGGATTTTTGATGTTCTGTGCTTCATCGAGAATCAGTACGCTCCAGACCTGTGGTTGCAAAACCTCAAGATCGCGCGGCAATAACGCATACGTGGTCAGCACCAGATCGTATTCGGCAAGGTTGATGAAATCCTTTTGCCGAGTAGCGCCATGCAGCGCCAGGACTTTCAGCTGCGGAGTGAAACGTGCCGCTTCGTCGAGCCAGTTGGGAATGAGGCTGGTCGGCATCACCGCAAGTGCCGGAACATCGAGTCGCCCTGCCTGCTTCTCGACGAGTAAATGAGCCAGTGTTTGCAGGGTCTTGCCCAGGCCCATGTCGTCGCCAAGAATACCGCCAACCTCAAGCTCACGAAGAGTCTGCATCCAGTTCAGACCTTCAAGCTGATAAGGCCGCAATGTGGCGTTGAGGCCTTCCGGAACAGCAACGTTCGCCTGAGTCGATTCACGCAAGCGTTTGGCGAAACTGCGCAAGCGCTCACCGCCCTGCCAGACCAGCGGCAACCCCTCCAGCTCGCTCAGTCGCGCCGCATCAGGAGCGCTCAAGCGTAACGAGGCGCTGCTGCTCCCCCCCAAATACAACTCACCGAGCGTTGCCATCAATGGTTTGATTCGTCCCAGGGACAGCGCAATTTTTATACCTGGCTTGGCACCCAACTGCCCACTGTTGAGATCGATCAGCACTTGATCGTCATCGTCACGCATGGCCAGCTCTGTCGGGTTCAGCAGCTGCGGCTGTCTGCGCAACAATTGCAGCAGGATGGGCAGCAAACTGTGGCGCTCGCCATTGACTACGACCCCCAACTGCAGATCGAACCACTCGCGCCCCGGAGATTCCTCGACATCGGCATACCATTCATCTACGGGCTGCACATTGAAATGAAAGCTCTCATCGATACGGATCTGCCAATTTGCCTCTCTGAGCGCCGGGACTACGGACTGCACAAAAGTCAGCCAAGCCGAGTCGTCCGGCAAATCGAACATTTCGCCCGCACTGTCGGGTAGCGCATCACATTTACGGGTGGCCTTTTTGAAGCCCTGTTTTTGCAAAGCTTGGCGCAAGGCTTTTTCAGCCACGGTTTTGCGTTGGATGCGCTGGGTTTCGGTGCCGGACAGTATCAGTACTTCTGAGGATTTTTTGTCCGCCGCCACGTGCCCGTTATAGGTAAACGCCAAAGCCGCGCGATGTTCAACTTCATGCTTCCAGTTCCTGTAACGGTTAGTGCTTGCAAGCGTCAGGAAGGCTTGGGGTTCGACGTCATCGACGATCCGCTCGGTCAATGCATGCGGTGGAGGCACGACTCGAGTTACAGCACTCATCCGATGGCTGAACTGCATGGCCTGAGGTGCGGGAATGTCAGGGACCAATGACAGATGGCAGGCCAGCTTTCCGTCTAGCTCGCTAAGCAGCGGCCCAACTTCCAGCCGTTCGCGATCCAGGTAGTACAAAGGTTCCAGCGCCAGAACCGTTTCTTCAGACGCTTCCTCACTACGCCACTGAGGACGGAAGCTGCCGCTGAGTTGCTCGGTCCAGGCAAACTGCCCAGACCTGCTCTTTCCAGCTACCAGCGGCTGCAATTGTTCGAAATCGAGATACAGGCGTGAGGTTTTTAATGCCAATTGAAGAACTTCGGCGCCACTGCTGCCCTGCAGGGGATAGCCGCTGTAAAACGAATGTTGGGAGTGGACGGCGACCAGCAATCTTGCGATTCGCAAGTCAAGCTCCGACAGATAGCCGGGCTCGCGCATCAGTGCATCTGACGGCGAGTACACCGATTTGATGTCCTGCAAGCGGCCATCCTTGAGCTGACGAGCCTTGTAGATTTCCAGCAACCACTTGCCTGTGGTGGACGTTGCTTTGAGTTTGTATACCCAGCAAGTGCCAGCGCTCTGCGCAGCCCCCTCGCGATCTGGAACGTCGTGGGGAATATCATTGAGCCAACGCTCCAACTCACGATTCAGTTGAACCGAGGCAGTGCTTTTGAACGAGTCCATCGGCAGTTCTTGCAAGTTGTAAAGCACGGTTGCGCAGTGCTTGCAATTGATCACCACCGGACACGAACAAGAACAAACCAGCTCAAAATCACCATTAGGGTCTTCGATGAGTTCAATGGCTTGTTCGTAAATATTCCCTTGGGAACCTTTGCAGATGGCGAGAACGAGAGCGTCCTCGATTTCGCAGATTTGCACCCGGTTTTCTACAGCGTATCTGCGAGCCTTATCCAGAGCACGATGACTGAACTCCTCCGCCCATGACAGTTCTTGAAGTTGCTCAATAATTGCCAGCATCATATTTACACTTCTGAAAGTGATCGCAGTTCGCAGGTATCAAAACTCAGCATGTAAGCCGAAAGGTCTCAATCGATCAGTTGAGCATCTTTGAGCGCGCCCACGGCTGTCAGCCAGCGAGGATCCTGACGGTATTCAGTGCTGGCGTACGACTGGCCGCGCATCCGCGCAATGCGCTCGGACGGCTTTACCTTCAGGCGCTGGGCGGCGCTCAGGGCCAATTCAGCGGCCGCGCGATCGTTGCACACCAGGCCCATGTCGCAACCGGCCGTCAGCGCCGCTTCGATACGGCTGGCAGCATCGCCGACTACGTGGGCACCGGCCATGGACAGGTCATCGCTGAAGATCACGCCGTCAAATTGCAGTTCGCCACGCAGGATGTCCTGCAACCAGCGGCGGGAGAAGCCGGCAGGCTGCGAATCGACTTGCGGATAGATCACGTGGGCCGGCATGACTGCAGCCAATTGCTTGCTCAGTCGGGCGAACGGCACCAGGTCATTGGCGCGGATTTCGTCGAGACTGCGTTCATCAACAGGGATTGCAACGTGGGAATCGGCCTCGGCCCAGCCGTGACCGGGAAAGTGCTTGCCGGTGGCGGCCATCCCGGCGCTGTTCATGCCGCGAATGAAGGCTCCCGCCAGCAACGCTGCACGTTCGGGATCACCTTCGAATGAACGGGTGCCGACCACAGCGCTGCGCTGGAAGTCGAGGTCCAGCACGGGAGCGAAACTCAGATCGAGGCCGACGGCCAGCACTTCAGTCGCCATGATCCAGCCGCACTGCTCGGCGAGGTACTCGGCATTCGGGTTGTCAGCGATGGCGCGCATGGCTGGCAGGCGTACAAAACCCTGACGCAAACGCTGAACCCGGCCGCCCTCCTGGTCGACTGCCAACAGCAGATCGGGACGAATGGCGCGGATTGAGGCGCTCAATTCGCGCACCTGACGCGGGTGTTCGATATTGCGGGCGAAAATGATCAGGCCGCCCACTTCGGGCTGGCGCAACAATTGGCGATCTTCAGCCGTCAGCCAGGTACCGGCGACGTCCACCATCAACGAGCCTTGCAGGCCAGCAGTCATAGAGATTCCTTGATAATGATAAATCCGGCTCGCACAAAATCGCCGCCATGGGCAATGCCCGGCAGGTCGGCGATACAAATGGGGAGCGGGTTCAAAACGAGAGTCGGCATGGGCGGCTAGCTTAGCGGATGTCAGCTGCCGCGCCCACCCGTGCGCAGTTAAACCTTGGCGACGGCCGGGGTCGATTTGCTGCGTGGACGCAACTGCGCGGTGGCCATGGCCGTGTCGGTGACCCCGGTTTCGGCGCGCATGCCAGCCGCCAGGAACGGCACCATCAGACGCATTACTTGCTCAATGGAGGTGTTGACGCCGAAGTCGGTCTCGGCAATTGCGCGCAGGGCCTTGATACCGGACATGCTGAATGCGGCGGCACCGAGCATGAAGTGCACGCGCCAGAACAACTCGATCGGCGGGATACGCGGCGCAGCTTCGTTGACCAACATCATGTAGCGGCGGAACACCTTGCCGTACATGTCTTCCAGATAACGCCGCAAGTGCCCTTGGCTCTGACTGAAAGCCAGGCCCAGCAATCGCATGAAAATCGACAGATCGTTGCCGCTACGTGGCTGCACCACCAGAGCTTGCTCGACGAGGATTTCCAGCAGCTCCTCTAGCGTCGGCTTGTTCTCCGGCTTGGCCTGACGCCGCTCGAGCTCTTTATCGAGGCTCAAGCAGAACGGCCCGAGAAAGCGCGAGAAAACTGCCTGGATCAAGGCCTTCTTTGAACCGAAGTGATAGTTCACCGCCGCCAGATTGACACCGGCCTTGCTGGTGATCAGACGCAATGAGGTTTCAGCAAAACCTTTTTCCGCGAACAATTGCTCGGCAGCATCAAGAATGCGTTCAACGGTTTCCGACTGGGCCATGGCTACTCCGCCTGACAAACACTTGTTTGAAACATACGTTTCAGCCCAGGCCTTGTCAAGCCTGACGGTTCGTTTTGGGAATGGCCGGTCAGCTATTTAACCATACAACTCGCAAGCGTGAATCAGCGTGCTCATCGACCGTCTGGCGGTCGGCAAAAAAAGGAGCATTGCCAAGACCGTTTCACTGTATATAATCCCAGTCACTGTATAAAAAGACAGAGCGATCATTATGCTAAAGCTGACGCCACGCCAAGCAGAGATTCTGGCCTTCATCAAACGCTGCCTCGAAGACAACGGCTACCCACCCACCCGCGCGGAAATCGCTCAGGAACTGGGCTTCAAGTCACCCAATGCGGCAGAAGAACATCTCAAGGCGCTGGCCCGCAAGGGAGCGATCGAGATGACACCCGGTGCTTCCCGTGGCATTCGCATTCCCGGCTTTGAAGCCAAGGCCGACGAGTCCACCTTGCCGATCATTGGCCGAGTGGCTGCCGGTGCTCCGATCCTAGCCCAGCAGCACATCGAAGAGTCTTGCAACATCAACCCGTCGTTCTTCCATCCTCGCGCCGACTATCTACTTCGGGTTCATGGCATGAGCATGAAGGATGTAGGCATTTTCGACGGTGACCTGCTGGCAGTGCACACCACCCGAGAAGCCCGCAACGGCCAGATTGTAGTAGCTCGGATCGGCGACGAAGTGACCGTCAAGCGTTTCAAGCGCGACGGCAGCAAGGTCTGGTTGATCGCCGAAAACCCTGAATTCGCCCCTATCGAAGTGAACCTGAAAGATCAGGAACTGGTGATCGAAGGCTTGAGTGTCGGCGTCATTCGCCGCTAAAGGAGGCTTTATGCAGTTCCCACATACATCACAACAAGCCCAACTGCCGTTGTTCGAGGCTTTCATGGTGCAGCCATTGGCGCCGATCCTGAAAGATGTGGTCGAGTCACCCTGGAGCGCCGAGCCCGAAGTCTTCAGTGAGCTGTCGCTGCGTGGTGCCGCCGGGAACTGCCTGAACCTTCTGGCGCCGATTCTCAGGGAACTGAGCCAGGACCAGGACGCGCGCTGGCTAACGCTGATCGCGCCACCCGCCAGCCTGACCCAGGCCTGGTTGCGGGACGCCGGCCTTAACCGCGAACGCATCCTGCTGCTGCAACCGCGCGGCACTCAGAGCGCACAGCAACTGACCTGCGAGGCCTTGCGCCTGGGCCGCAGCCACACGGTGGTCAGCTGGCTCAACCCTTTGAGCACAACTTCACGGCAACAGCTGATCAGCGCCGCCCGGATCGGGGACGCACAAAGCCTGAATATTCGATTGGGTTAACTGACAAACAATGCGCGCGTTGAACAACGCGGGGCTTCTCCAAGGATAGAGAAGCCAAACTGTAGCGAGATCAGCAAAAAACCGACGGGCGGGATCAATGAAGAACCCGAGACGCCTCGTCTGTATTGAAATCGCCTTCAACCAAGCGTCCGGCCATCTGAACGCCGACGCTCAACATCGCCTTGGCGACTTCCACGTGCTGACCCTGCAGAAACGCTTTGGCATCCTCGGAGAAATCCAAAGTAACCAGAGAACCCTCGTCCTCAGCCCTGCGCAGCTCAATACGGCCGTCTGGTAACTCGACAATTTCTAGAAAGGACGTTGGCATAAAGGTCTGTTCTCCACGAAAGGCGGGGATTATATAGGCATCGGCCAGGCTTCGCTCGGGATCTTGACCAGATGCCATCATATAGAGAAAGGTCCGACAGCTCTCAGACCTGAACGGACAACCCACCGGGCCATCCATTATTCCGCTCTATCCTTCAGCACTCGTTCAGGCCTTCACGAAACCGAATCGCCAGTCCCTTGAGATTCTGACGCCAGCTCTCCAGCTCTTCCCGGCTCAGCTCCTGCGGAGCCTCTTCTTCATCCAGGTTAACGGCCAGGATCAGCGGCTGCGTCACGTCCCCCTTAGGCTTGTGCGGCGCCCGAGGCGGCTGAAACAGCGCAGCATGAGCTGCCAGCAGTTTAGCCAGCCAGGTTTCCGGATTATTGGCCAACTCGACCATCTCGGCCATTTCCGGAATCGCGATGGCTTCAAGTACTTCACGCGTCAGCAGCAACTCGGCCCGAGGCGCGTTGGCTTGAGGCAAGCGATAGAAACCGGCGATTTCATGGCACAGCCCAAGCAATGCACCGTAAAGGTGAAATAACGCCGATTCACGTCCGGCCTGGATCAGCGCCAGGGAATTCATCGCCCGCCCCTCTTCGGCTCTGGCGAGCGCTTCCAGCGACAGGCCGGCGAAGTAAATCTTCTGGTTGGTACGGGTATAGAGTTCGTGGGCCATGACGGCAGCCTCCACAACGAAATAATTGCTTCACGCAGGTCAGACAGTGTCGTGGATCAGCTCCGCTTCCCGCAAGCACAAAACAAAAAGGCCGCATGAAAACCCGAGGGCTGTCATGCGGCCTTTTGTGTTCAGCGCCTTTTAAGCCTTGGCAGTCTTCGCCGGGCGCTTGTCTTCAACTGTCCACTTGCCGCCGTCGTAGTAGGCTTTCCAGCCAGTCGGCTTACCCTCGACTTCAGTCTGCACGTACTGCTCTTTGGTTTTACGGCTATAACGGATCACCGCAGGCAGGCCGTCCGGATCTTTCTTCGGCGCTTCGCAGAGGAAGTGGTACTTCGGATCGATCTCATCTTTGTGCGGCACAATTTCCATGACCAGCGGAGCACGGGTCTCGCGGTTTTTCGGGAATTGACTGGCCGCCAGGAACAGGCCGGAAGCACCGTCGCGCAGGATGTAAGTGTCGTTGACCTTTTCGCATTTCAGCTCAGGCATCTTCACCGGATCCATCTTCGGCGGTGCTGCATCACCGCTTTTCAGCAGTTTGCGGGTGTTCTTGCACGTCGCATTGGTGCAACCGAAGAACTTGCCGAAACGGCCGGTCTTGAGCTGCATCTCGCTGCCGCACTTGTCGCACTCCAGGCTCGGACCTTCGTAGCCCTTGATGCGATAGGTGCCCTCTTCGATTTCGTAGCCAGAGCAATCCGGGTTGTTACCGCAGATGTGCAGCTTGCGTTTCTCATCCAGCAAGTAAGCGTCCATCGCCGTGCTGCAGATCGGGCAGCGATGCTTGCCACGCAGCACCAGCGATTCCGATTCACCTTCATCGTCCGCCGCGATTTCGTCGCCCGGCACCAGGTTGACCGTAGCCTTGCAGCGCTCTTTCGGCGGCAGGCTGTAGCCCGAGCAGCCGAGGAACACGCCGGTCGATGCGGTGCGAATCTGCATCGGACGACCGCACAACACACACGGAATATCAGTCATTACCGGCTGATTGGCGCGCATTCCGCCTTCGGCGCTTTCGGCTACTTCGAGCTTCTTCTTGAAGTCGCCATAAAACTCATCGAGTACGTTCTTCCAGTCGCGCTCACCCTGGGCCACGTCATCGAGGTTCTCTTCCATGCCGGCAGTGAAGCCGTAGTCCATGAGATTGGAGAAGCTTTCGGCCAGACGTTCGGTAACGATGTCGCCCATTTTTTCCGAGTAGAAACGACGGTTGTGCAGCGCAACGTAGCCACGATCCTGGATCGTCGAAATGATCGCCGCGTAGGTCGAAGGACGACCGATGCCGCGTTTTTCCATTTCTTTAACCAGGCTCGCTTCCGAGTAACGCGCCGGCGGCTTGGTGAAGTGCTGGGTCGGATCAAGCTTGATCAGCTTCATCGCGTCGCCCTGAGCCATGTCCGGCAACACGTCGTCATCGCCAGGCTTGGCAATTTGCGGCATGACGCGGGTGTAACCGTCGAATTTCAGGATCCGTCCTTTGGCACGCAACTCGAAATCGCCGGCACCGACGGTGACAGTGGTCGACAGGTATTGGGCCGGCAGCATCTGGCAAGCGAGGAACTGGCGCCAGATCAGCTCATAGAGCCGCTCAGCATCGCGCTCCATGCCCGACAGCTTGCTTGGCTCGGTATTGGCATCGGAGGGACGAATCGCTTCGTGAGCCTCTTGTGCGCCTTCCTTGCTGCTGTAGACGTTCGGGTTTTCCGGCAGGTACTTCTTGCCGAACTCGCCTTCAATATAAGTACGCGCCATCGTCACGGCATCAACCGAGAGGTTGGTGGAGTCGGTACGCATGTAAGTGATGTAGCCGGCTTCGTACAAACGCTGGGCCATCATCATGGTTTTCTTCACGCCGAAGCCCAGGCGGTTACTCGCGGCCTGTTGCAGGGTGGAAGTGATGAACGGTGCCGACGGCTTGCTGCTGGTCGGTTTGTCTTCGCGCTTGACGATGCTGTAGCTGGAAGCCTTGAGCTTTTCCAGTGCGGCCATGGCCTGGGTTTCGTTCAGCGGCTTGAAGGCTTCGCCTTTCTCGCGCGCCACATCAAAACGCACAGTCGCGCCCTTGGCGGTGCCGAGGTCGGCATGAACTTCCCAGTACTCTTCCGGGTTGAACGCGCGAATTTCACGCTCACGCTCGACCACCAGCTTCACGGCAACCGATTGCACGCGACCGGCGGACAGGCCACGGGCAACTTTGGCCCACAGCAGCGGCGATACCATGTAACCCACCACGCGGTCGAGGAAACGACGCGCCTGCTGGGCGTTTACACGGTCGATGTCCAGCTCGCCCGGCTTGGAGAAGGCTTCCTGAATCGCCTTCTTGGTGATTTCGTTGAACACCACGCGCTTGTAGCGGCTGTCATCACCACCGATGGCTTCGCGCAGGTGCCAGGCAATGGCTTCCCCCTCGCGATCCAAGTCGGTTGCGAGATAGATGGTGTCAGCATCTTTGGCGAGCCGTCGTAGCTCTTCGATGACCTTTTCCTTGCCCGGGAGGATCTCGTACTTGGCTTTCCAGCCATGATCGGGATCGACACCCATGCGCGAGACCAGCTGCTTGCGCGCCTTCTCTTTCGGCGTGAGCACCGGACCTTCACCCGCGGCGGCCTTGCCGCGCTTGGCGGCGGGCTCTTTGCTGGCGCTAGCCGAACCGCTGGTGGGCAGGTCTCGGATATGGCCGATACTCGACTTCACCACGTATTGGTTACCCAGATACTTGTTGATGGTCTTGGCCTTAGCCGGGGATTCCACAATGACCAGCGATTTGCCCATGGATCAGAAAATTCCTGAATTCTAGAAGTGAAAGGCGGTTGGCGCCTGACGCGGCACCGCTATATATAGTGGCTACAAGGTGAGGTCAAGCGCAGGGTTCTGCGCGCACTCCCCTTATGGCTGCGGAAATATGCTCGGTTCGGCTTGCACCAAAGCAAAGCGTGGCACCTGTTCGCCGTCAACCTCGACCGACTCCAGGAACATGCTCAAGGGGCGCACCCAAAAGCCGTAATCGCCATACAGGGCTTGGTAGAACACCACTTCTTCTTCGGTTTCCGAATGCCGCGCAACACTGAATACACGGTACTGCGGACCTTTGTAATGTTGGTAGAGCCCAGGTTGTATCGGCATGGTTTGGCCCTCGCTCAAATCTTTTCAAAATAAAAACAAAAATAAATTCAGAAAAACAAAAACCGGGGCACTTGGCCCCGGCTTCCTTCGACGAAACGCTTAAACGCGTTCGAAGACGGTGGAGATGCCTTGGCCGAGACCAATGCACATGGTAGCCACCCCGAAGGTGCCGCCATTTTGCTTCATCACGTTCAGCAGAGTGCCGGAGATACGCGCACCGGAGCAACCGAATGGGTGACCCAGGGCAATCGCACCGCCGTGCAGGTTAACCTTCTCGTTCATCTTGTCGAGTACTTTCAAATCTTTCAGCACTGGCAGGGCCTGTGCGGCGAAAGCTTCGTTGAGCTCGAAGAAGTCGATATCGTTAATGCCAAGACCCGCGCGCTTCAGTGCTTTTTGTGTGGCCGGTACTGGACCATAGCCCATGATCGCCGGGTCCACACCTGCCACTGCCATCGAACGAATCACCGCCATAGGCTGAATGCCCAGGTCCTGTGCACGCTGCGCCGACATCACGATCATGCACGAAGCACCGTCGGTGATTTGCGACGAAGTACCGGCTGTCACGGTGCCGCCCTTAGGGTTGAAAGCAGGCTTGAGAGCCGCCAGGCTTTCCAGGGTGGTTTCCGGACGAATGGTTTCGTCATAGTCGAACAGTTTCAGGAAACCGTTCTCGTCGTAGCCCTGCATCGGGATGATTTCGTCTTTGAACTTGCCTTCCAGTGTCGCCTTGTGAGCGAGCTGGTGGGAGCGCACGCCGAAAGCGTCCTGTTGTTCGCGACTGATGCCGTGCATTTTGCCGAGCATTTCTGCGGTCAAACCCATCATGCCCGAGGCTTTCGCCGCGTACAGGGACATGTGCGGGTTCGGATCGACACCGTGCATCATGCTCACGTGACCCATATGCTCGACGCCGCCAACCACGAACACGTCACCGTTGCCGGTCATGATCGCTTGCGCAGCAGTGTGCAGAGCGCTCATCGACGAACCACACAGACGGCTGACGGTCTGGCCGGCAGCGGTGTGCGGGATCTGAGTCATCAGGGACGCCATGCGAGCGATGTTCCAGCCCTGCTCCAGGGTCTGGTTCACACAGCCCCAGATCACGTCTTCGACTTCGCCCGGATCAACCTTGACGTTGCGTTCCAGCAATTTGCTGATCAGGTGCGCCGACATGTCTTCAGCGCGGGTGTTGCGGTGCATGCCGCCCTTGGAGCGGCCCATCGGAGTACGACCAAAGTCGACAATCACGACGTCTCTAGGATTCAAGCTCATATATTCACTCTCACTCTAGTTGGAGGCGCTTAACCGAAGAACCGCTGGCCGGTTTTGGCCATTTCGCGCAGTTTTGCGGTCGGGTGGTACAGCGCGCCCAAATCAGCGTACTGGTCAGCCAGGGCAACGAACTCTGCAACACCCATCGAATCGATGTAGCGCAGCGCACCGCCACGGAATGGAGGGAAACCGATACCGTAGACCAGGCCCATGTCGGCTTCTGCAGCGGTTTCGACAATGCCGTCTTCCAGGCAACGCACGGTTTCCAGGCACAGCGGGATCATCATCCAGTTGATGATGTCTTCGTCGGTGACTTCACGCTGCTCGAACACGATTGGCTTAAGCACTTCCAGTACCGACGGATCGGCGACTTTCTTCTGCTTGCCGCGTTTGTCAGTCTCGTAGGCGTAGAAGCCCTTACCGTTTTTCTGACCCAGGCGCTTGGCTTCGTAGAGCACGTCGATGGCCGAACGACGGTCGTCTTTCATGCGGTCCGGGAAACCTTCAGCCATCACGTCGCGACCGTGGTGACCGGTGTCGATGCCGACCACGTCCATCAGGTACGCCGGGCCCATTGGCCAGCCGAATTTTTCCATGACCTTGTCAATGCGGACGAAGTCCACGCCGGCGCTGACCAGCTTGGCGAAACCGCCGAAGTACGGGAACAGCACGCGGTTGACCAGGAAGCCCGGGCAGTCGTTGACGACGATCGGGTTCTTGCCCATTTTCTTGGCGTAGGCAACGGTGGTGGCAACGGCCACTTCGCTGGACTTCTCGCCACGGATTACTTCAACCAGCGGCATCATGTGCACCGGGTTGAAGAAGTGCATGCCGACGAAGTTTTCCGGACGCTTGAGGGCTTTGGCCAGCAAGCTGATGGAAATGGTCGAGGTATTGGACGCGAGGATGGTGTCCTCTTTGACCTTGCCTTCGACTTCAGCCAGAACGGCTTGCTTGACCTTCGGATTCTCGACAACGGCTTCGACGACCAGGTCGACGTGACCGAAATCACCGTAGGACAGGGTCGGACGAATGCCATTGAGCACTTCGGCCATTTTCGCCGGGGTCATGCGACCTTTATCAACGCGGCCCACCAGCAATTTGGCAGCTTCTGCCAGACCTTGCTCGATGCCGTGCTCGTTGATGTCCTTCATCAGGATCGGCGTACCTTTGGAGGCCGACTGATAAGCGATACCGCCGCCCATGATGCCAGCGCCCAATACGGCAGCCTGCTTCACTTCCTTGGCGATTTCGTCGTAGGCCTTGGCCTTTTTCTTCAGCTCCTGATCGTTCAGGAACAGCCCGATCAAGCTCTGCGCGGCAGAAGTCTTGGCCAGTTTGACGAAACCATTGGCTTCGACTTCCAGCGCCTTGTCGCGACCGAAGTTCGCGGCTTTCTGGATAGTCTTGATCGCTTCGACCGGTGCCGGGTAGTTCGGGCCCGCCTGACCGGCCACGAAACCCTTGGCGGTTTCGAACGACATCATCTGTTCAATGGCGTTGAGCTTGAGCTTTTCGAGCTTCGGCTGACGCTTGGCCTTGTAGTCGAACTCGCCGGAGATGGCGCGCTTGAGCAGTTCCAGAGCAGCTTCCTGCAGCTTCTCAGGGGCAACCACTGCGTCGACTGCGCCGACTTTCAGCGCGTCTTCAGGGCGGTTTTCCTTGCCGGCGGCAATCCATTCGATGGCGTTATCGGCACCGATGATGCGCGGCAGGCGCACGGTACCGCCGAAGCCCGGGTAGATGCCCAGCTTGACTTCCGGCAGACCGATCTTGGCCTTGGTGGACATGACGCGGTAGTCCGCCGCCAGGCACATTTCCAGACCGCCACCCAGGGCGATGCCGTTGATCGCGGCGACAGTCGGGACGTTGAGGTCTTCGAAATCGCTGAAAATCTTGTTGGCTTCCAGATTGCCAGCAACAAGCTCTGCATCAGGCAGCTTGAAGTTCTCGACAAATTCGGTGATGTCGGCGCCGACGATGAACACGTCCTTGCCACTGCTGACGATCACACCCTTGATCGAAGCATCTGCCTTGATGGTGTCTACGGCCTGACGCAGTTCGTTCAGGGTTAGACGGTTGAACTTGTTGACGGACTCACCCTTGAGGTCGAATTTCAATTCGACGATGCCACTTTCAAGAGCCTTAACCGTGATGGCTTTACCTTCGTAAATCATCAACTGATCTCCACGATATGGAAGCTGAACAGTACACGTCGGACGCAGGCGAATGGTTCGGCAGGGACGTTTAACGTCAATGCTACGCCCATTCACCCGGCACACCCGCCAACGCGATAGTCGGGATTCTGTAGGAGCGGTCTGTAATACAAACGCTCAATTCATACGCCCGTTTGATTTGGGTACGTCACCTTCACGGAATTTCCGACAATTGTCAATCGCCCAAAATACTGGTTGAAACGCGACTTTCCGGTCATTTCCGTACCGCGAAGCCCTGCAACACGCGTCTGCATGTAAGGCCATTCATAGGATCAATAGTTAGAAAAGTCGCCCTAATTCGCTGCAGCCTTTGTTTAACAAGCTACGCTGGCGGGACCTTGTGGAAAAAAACATGAACGCTTTTGGCGAATGCCCAGCGTAAGATCAGTGTGACCCAGAATTACCGGCCTGCCTGGCCAACTCCAGCCCGATGATGATGTCGGGCTTTTTATTGCCTGTCTGCCGGAAATTTCGCGCCATTGCGGCGCGAAATTTCCGTGATTTATGCCAGCGCCTTCAGCACCGCATCAATATCCTGCAAAACCGTCGCTTCGCCCTTCTCACCCCAATACAACGTGATCATCTGCTTGTCTGCTTCGACCTTGTAAACGTTATCTGGCAATTTTTCGAAATGAATCAGCAACACAGGCTCCTCGCAGACCTCCTGCCACTGATTGACCCACACACCCGGCGCTTTTTGCCAGTAACTCCAGCACGCCGGCCGATTGCCACGCCGCGGTCGATGGTATTGGGCGCAAGGGCTCGGCGGCTCCTTGCTCAGCCAGTGCGGCCAGTCCTGAGGCGCCAGCTGCATCGCCAATCCGATACGCCTCGCCTCCATGCGCAAGGCCATGCGCCCGCTCTGGTGGCGCGACGGACGCAACCATGCCAGCGGACTCAGAACCACCAACAAGATTGACACCACTATCCAGACCGTCATATCTGTACTCCCGATTCTTGATGAGCGCATTGGGTCACTGTGGAAACAATGCGCTTGAAACCAGCCATACTTACCAATATTGCAACCCTCAGGAGGAGCACCTCATGCCCTACAACCACATTCTGGTCGCTGTAGATCTAACCGAAGAGTGCGATCCTGTAATCCACCGCGCTCGCGAACTGTCAGTGAGCAACGGGGCGAAGCTGTCCCTGGTGCATATTGTCGAACCGATGGCCATGGCCTTTGGCGGCGACGTCCCCATGGACCTGTCACAACTGCAACAACAGCAGTTCGATCAGGCCAAGGAACGCCTGGACCGACTGATCGTGAAGTATCCGGAACTCTCCAAGGAATACAGCCACCTGACCTACGGCCAGCCACGCCAGGAGATCCACCACCTGGCCAAGGAACAGACCTGCGACCTGATCGTGGTGGGCAGCCATGGCCGACACGGCCTGGCATTGCTGCTGGGCTCGACTGCCAATGACGTGCTGCACGGTGCGCCCTGTGATGTGCTCGCGGTGCGCCTGATCAAAAGCTAAACCACAGCGCTTACGAAAAGCCCGGCGCTCATCACTGAACGCCGGGCTTTTTTATAGCAGGATCAATCAGGCATCCAGCTCGGCCCAACGCTCGACCATTACGTCGTGCTCAGCCTGCAACTGCTCCAACTGAGCAATCACGGCAGCGGTCTCGGCCGCAGGACGCTGATAAAAACCGGCATCGGCCATTTGCGCCTCGACGGTAGCGATCTGCTGCTCCATGGCTTCGATCTGGCCCGGCAACATTTCCAGCTCACGCTGCAACTTGTAGCTGAGCTTCTTCTTCGCCACCGGCGCTTCGACTGCAGCAGCAACTGGCGCAGCTTCGGCCGTCACGACAGCAGAGGTCAGGTCGGCTTTGCCGGACTTGCTCTCGGTCACGCCCAGCAGGCGCGGCGAGCCGCCCTGACGCAGCCAGTCCTGATAACCACCGACGTATTCGCGAACCTTGCCTTCACCTTCGAAGACCAGGGTACTGGTGACCACGTTGTCGAGGAACGCCCGGTCGTGACTGACCATCAGCACGGTGCCGTTGAAGGTCAGCAAGACCTCTTCCAGCAACTCGAGGGTTTCGACGTCGAGGTCGTTGGTCGGTTCATCGAGGACCAGCAGGTTCGCCGGTTTGCTGAACAGTTTCGCCAGCAGCAGACGGGCACGCTCACCACCGGACAGCGCCTTCACCGGCGTGCGGGCACGCTGCGGGCTGAACAGGAAATCGCCGAGGTAGCTCAGCACGTGGCGGCTCTGACCATCGATATCGATGAAGTCGCGACCTTCCGCAACGTTGTCAATTACGGTCTTTTCCAGGTCCAGCTGATGGCGCAACTGGTCGAAGTAGGCCACGTCGATGCGCGTCCCTTCTTCCACTGTGCCGCTGGTTGGCTGCAGACCGCTGAGCATCAGCTTCAGCAGTGTGGTTTTGCCGGTGCCGTTGGCGCCGAGCAGACCGATACGGTCGCCGCGCTGCAGGACCATCGAGAAATCCTTGATCAGGAACGGGCCGCCCGGGTGAGCGAAGCTTACGTTCTCGAGGACCATCACCTGCTTGCCGGACTTGTCGGCGGTATCCAGCTGGATGTTGGCCTTGCCGGTGCGCTCACGACGCTCGCTACGCTCGTTGCGCAGGGCTTTGAGGGCGCGGACGCGGCCTTCGTTACGGGTGCGGCGAGCCTTGATGCCCTGGCGGATCCAGACTTCTTCCTGGGCCAGTTTTTTGTCGAACAGCGCGTTGGCGGTGTCTTCCGCGGCCAGCGAGGCTTCCTTGTGCACGAGGAAGCTGGCGTAGTCGCCGTTCCAGTCGATCAGGCCACCGCGATCCAGTTCGAGAATGCGGGTCGCGAGGTTCTGCAGGAATGAACGGTCGTGCGTGATGAACAGCACGGCGCCCTGAAAATCCTTCAGCGCTTCTTCGAGCCAGGCAATTGCACCGATGTCCAGGTGGTTGGTCGGTTCGTCGAGCAACAGCAGATCGGGTTCGGAAACCAGAGCCTGAGCCAGCAGGACGCGACGACGCCAGCCGCCGGACAACTCGGCGAGGGTCTTGTCGGCCGGCAACTGCAGACGGCTCAAGGTGCTGTCGACCAATTGCTGCAAACGCCAGCCGTCACGGGCTTCGAGGTCGTGCTGGACGTGCATCAGTTTGTCCAGATCGGCGTCGGTGACGATGTTCTGGCTCAGGTGGTGATACTGCGCGAGCAGTTCGCCGACACCGTCCAGGCCTTCAGCCACCACGTCGAACACGGTCCGCTCGTCGGCTACCGGCAATTCTTGCGGCAATTCGCCAATCTTGAGGCCGGGTGCGCGCCAAACGGAGCCGTCATCGGGCTTCTGGTCGCCCTTGACGAGCTTCATCATGCTGGACTTGCCAGTGCCATTGCGGCCGATGATGCACACCCGCTCACCACGGGCGATCTGCCAGGACACCTTGTCCAACAACGGCGTAGAGCCGAAAGCAAGGGACACATCGCTGAATTTGAGCAGGGTCATGAGCTTCTCCAAAAACCGGGCGCGCATTCTACCTGAATTGAGGCTTCAGAAGGCCGGCAATTTCACCTTCGCGACACTCTGCATGACAAATGTTGCGAACTGATGCTGACAGGCCGGCAAAGCTTTCGCCCGCTGCTGGCAAAAGGCTAAGCTACAGTTAATTCAGTGTTGGTATCTTCAACGCTTGTCATGATTTCTCTGTTCGGACGTCTCATGCGCAGTCGCCTTTTTGGTCTTTTATCCTGTTTTCTTCTTTCTGCCACTGCCATCCAAACAGCACAGGCGGTGGACCTGTCTACCCAGCGTCAATACTACGATGAAGCCAAGCGTGCCCTGGCCAAGGGTGATACAGGTCCTTACTTCCGTTACAGCCAGGCTCTTAGTGATTACCCGTTGGAGCCTTATCTTGCGTATGACGAACTGACCGCACGTCTGAAAACCGCGAGCAATGCCGAAATCGAGAAATTTCTCGCCGAACACGGCGACCTGCCGCAAGCCAACTGGATGAAACTTCGCTGGTTGCGCTGGCTGGCCGATCGCGGCGACTGGGAGACCTTCGTCAAGTACTACGACCCCAAACTCAATTTCACCGAACTGGACTGCCTGAACGCGCAGAATCAGATCGCGCGCAAACAGAAGACCGAAGGTTATGCCAACGCCGAAAAACTCTGGCTGACCGGTAAATCGCTGCCTGGGGCATGTGATGGCTTGTTCGGGATCTGGGCCGCCGAAGGTCAACTGACCGAACAGAAACGCTGGGAGCGCACTAAACTCGCCGCCCAGGCGCGCAACTACCCGTTGGCCAACAGCCTGGTGAGTGGCCTGACCACCCTCGCCCCTCGCGGTCGTTTGTTGATAGATGTGGCGCAGAAACCCGAGCTGCTCAATCAGCCGTCGCGCTTCACCCCGGCCGATGAGCCAATGTCCGACATCGTCAGCCTCGGCCTGCGCCGCCTGGCCAAACAGGATCCGGACAAGGCCATGGCCTTGCTCGACGGCTATGCCAGCAGCATGCACTTCTCGCGAGACGAAAAAGTGGCCATCGCCCGAGAAATCGGGCTGACCCTTGCACGACGTTTCGACAGCCGCGCGCTGGACGTGATGACCAAATACGACCCGGAGTTGCGGGACAACACCGTTTCTGAATGGCGCCTGCGCCTGCTATTGCGTCTGGCCCGCTGGGATGATGCCTATCAATTGACGCGTCGCCTGCCTCAGGATCTGGCCACCACCAACCGCTGGCGTTACTGGCAGGCTCGCAGCCTGGAACTGGCCCAGCCACAGAATCCCGAAGTACAGACGCTTTACAAGAACCTGGCTCAAGAGCGCGACTTCTACGGTTTCCTGGCCGCCGACCGCTCGCAATCCCCCTATTCACTGAACAACAAACCGCTGGTGCTCAGTCAGGCGCTGATCAACAAGGTGCGCAATACCCCAGGCATACGACGCGCCCTGGAATTCCATGCTCGCGGGCAGATCGTCGACGGTCGTCGCGAGTGGTACCACGTCAGCCGCCACTTCAACCGCGACGAAATGGTCGCCCAGGCGAAACTGGCCTACGACCTGAAATGGTATTTCCCGGCAATTCGCACCATCAGTCAGGCGAAGTACTGGGACGACCTGGATATCCGCTTCCCGATGGCCCACCGCGAAACCCTGGTGCGCGAAGCCAAGGCTCGCGGCCTGCACTCGAGCTGGGTGTTCGCCATCACTCGCCAGGAAAGTGCCTTCATGGCCGACGCCCGCTCCGGCGTCGGCGCCAGCGGCCTGATGCAGCTGATGCCCGGCACCGCCAAGGAGACTGCGCGCAAGTTCAGCATTCCACTGGCCTCGCCGCAGCAAGTGTTCGATCCGGACAAGAACATCCAGCTCGGTGCCGCCTACCTGAGCCAGGTTCACAGCCAGTTCAATGGCAACCGCGTCCTCGCGTCCGCAGCCTACAACGCCGGCCCCGGCCGCGTGCGTCAGTGGCTACGCGGTGCGGACCATCTGAGCTTCGACGTCTGGGTGGAAAGCATCCCGTTCGACGAAACCCGTCAGTACGTGCAGAACGTGCTGTCGTACTCGGTGATCTACGGCCAGAAGCTCAACTCCCCGCAGCCGTTGGTGGATTGGCATGAGCGCTATTTTGACGATCAATGAACCTTCGAAGCACTGACAAAAAATGCCCGCATCGATTGATGCGGGCATTTTTTGTTCGCGTCCAGAACGACTACGCCGACTTGAGCCGTGCGGCAATCCGATTGCCATGCTGGGTCAGTCGATATTTTTGAGCAGGGCTGCTTGGCGACCCGGGATTGGTCATCTCAATCAAGTTGGCAGCCAATGCGGGCCTGAGATAGTTAGCCCGAAAGGTCGCCTTGTGAGCCAAACCGACCTCAGTCATCAAGTCGCTGATTTTAAGCGGGCCGTTAATATGGAGCGCTGAAAGCAATTTCCCTACTGGGTCGCTTACCAGGTCGGTTACTGGGTCGGTTACTGATTCACCAAGGGCTGCTTCCTCAAGCGCGAGACTCAATGCTTGCAGCATGAACTCGACAAAAGGCGTCGCCTCAGCCAACTGATCAGCCGCCGACAATGCCGCGTAATAAGCATCCTGCTGATCTCGAATGACCGCTTCGACAGGCAAATATGCCAACACCGGGCGCCATTGACTGAGTATCAAAGTCTGCCAAAGACGGCCCATGCGTCCGTTACCGTCAGTGAAGGGATGGATGAACTCGAATTCGTAATGGAAGACGCAGCTGATGATTAGCGGATGCCAATCAGTCGCCGAGCATCCCCGCGACCAACGCCAACATTCTGGTGGTCAGGGTCAACGGGGGTTGATAACGACTCATATCTCTTTCCAGGCTCGCAACTGGGGTCGACATAATGCCCGACTCCGGCAACATTCAGCAGCTCTCATCACGCGGCCTCATGTCCATCGTTGAACTGCAACGCCGCCAACCGCGCATACAACGCGTTGCTCGCAATCAATTCCTGATGCGTCCCCACCGCCACCAGTTTCCCTTGGTCCATCACCGCGATCCGGTCAGCATTCTTTACCGTCGCCAGCCGGTGGGCGATGACCAGCGTGGTGCGGTTTTTCATCAGGCTCGGCAGGGCTTGCTGGATCAGGTGTTCGCTCTGGGCGTCGAGAGCGCTGGTGGCTTCGTCCAGCAACAGGATCGGCGCGTCCACCAGCAGCGCCCGGGCGATGGCCAGGCGCTGGCGTTGGCCGCCGGACAAACCGAGGCCACCGTCGCCAAGGTGGGTCTGGTAGCCGTTGGGCATTTGTTCGATGAAGTCGTGGGCGTAGGCGATTTTCGCCGCTTCCTGAACCTGGGCCAGGGTGGCCGTCGGGTTGCCGTAGCGGAGGTTCTCTTCGATGCTGCCAAAGAACAGCGCCGGGGATTGCGAGACCAGGGCGAAGCAGCGGCGCAAGTCCAACGGATCGAGTTGAGTCAACGGCACGCCGTCAAGCAGGATGCGTCCTTCGGACGGGTCGTAAAAGCGCAGCAGCAAGTCATACACCGTCGACTTGCCGGCACCGGACGGCCCGACCAACGCGAGGGTTTCGCCGGCATTGATCGTCAGATTCAAACCATCGACCGCATAGCTTTCGGGACGCGACGGGTAGGAAAAGCGCACGTCTTGCAGCACCAGGTCACCCTTCACCCGTTCAGGCAAAGTCACCACGCCAGTGGTCGGTGGCCGGATGATGTTTTCCGAGCGCAGCAACTCGGCAATCCGCTCGGCGGCGCCGGCGGCACGTTGCAGTTCGCCAATCACTTCGCTCAACGTGCCGAATGCACTGCCGACAATCAGGCTGTAAAACACAAACGCCGCCAGCTCGCCCGCGGAAATCCGCCCGGCGATCACATCCATTCCCCCGACCCAGAGCATTACCCCGACGGCGCCCAGCACCAGCACAATCACCAGGGTAATCAGCCAGGCCCGCTGGAAGATCCGCTTGCGAGCGGTGTTGAAGGCCTCCTCCACGGTCGCGGCAAAGCGCTGCTCATCCTGGACTTGATGGTTGTAAGCCTGCACGGTTTTGATCTGGCCCAGGGTTTCGGAAACATAGCTGCCGATATCGGCAATCCGGTCCTGGCTCAGGCGCGACAGACTACGCACCCGACGGCCGAAGATCAGGATCGGCGCGATCACCAACGGCAACGCGACCACCACGATGCTGGTGAGTTTGGGATTGGTGATAAACAACAGGACGATCCCGCCGATCACCATCAACAGGTTGCGCAAAAACAGCGACAGCGAAGAGCCGATCACCGATTGCAGCAGCGTGGTGTCAGCGGTCAACCGCGACTGGATCTCGGAGCTGCGGTTGTCTTCGTAGAATCCTGGGTGCAGATAAATCAGATGATTGAACACTTGACGACGGATGTCCGCGACAACGCGCTCGCCGATCCATGAGACCAGGTAAAAACGCGCGAAGGTGCCAATCGCCAGCCCGACCACCAGCAACATGAACAAGCCGATGGACTGGTTGAGCAAATGCGGCGACTGGGTCATGAAACCCTGATCCACCAGCAGGCGAATCCCCTGCCCCATGGACAAGGTAATACCCGCCGTGACGATCAATGCGAGCAAGGCACCGACGGCCGGCCAGCGATAAGGCGCGATGAAACGCAGGGCCAGGCGCATGGCGCGACGGTGACGGGAAGAGAGGATGGAGATCATTCGATGGCGCAACCAATAGGGTTTGACGCGATCAAGCCTACACCGGTCGATGGGATTGAACGCTGTAAATCAAAATGAGTCAGGTTAAATATGACCGCAAAGACTAGGCCCTAGACGGTATTGGTCTAAAGTCCGAGTGGCAACGCCGCGGTATTTCTGGTGGACTGATGTCGCCGCCCTGGAAAGATCGCAAGAAGCTGTCACAGCCCGGTCACGTGGCGGTTCTACAGTTAGTACACAACCTGATGAGGAGACAGGCCATGTCCTTGCAAAACAGCAGCGAAGACAAGATTCCAGTGATCCGCACGCAGCCAGACCAGTCTTTGGGTTGCTCGATTATCGATGAGGATGGGCACGAAGTACCGATCACTGAAAACATGATCCAGGACGCTTGCCGCGAACTGGAAAAGCGATTGGTCAAGCCTGCCGAACAAGAGTGATATAGCCACCGTCTTCTTGACCCGGCCTCTGATGGCCGGGTTTTTTATGGCGGCTGATCCAGAATTGAGGTGCAGCCATTCGCGAGCAGGCTCGCTCCCACAATACGACTGAGATTAATATGGGAGCGAGCCTGCTCGCGAAGGGGCCAACTCGATGTTCAGACAGCAGAAGCCCCCAACCCCGCGACGATCTTCTGCAATGCCGGCGAATCCCCCTCGATCCGCACCCGCAACCCATCAATCTCACGCCGCAATGGATAATGTTTGCGCAGTGAATCGAACGCCGCACGCTGTTCGCTCACATTGCCTACAAGGCTGCGACGGAAATCCGCATCGTCGCGGCGCGGGTCGTACACGCCACGGCACAACATGGCCAGCGACCAGGCCGGATCGCTGTTGGCGTTCAAGGTCACTTGCGACAACCAGGGCGCGGGCAGCAAATCGTTCAAGTTGATCGGGGCCGCTTGCCCGAGAAAAGCGCAATAGGCCTGATAGATCTGCGCAGTCCCACGTTGTCTGCCATCGAGGCTGTAACCGGCAATGTGCGGCGTCGCCAGCACGCAGAGTTCGGCCAAGGCCACATCGACCTCCGGCTCGCCTTCCCAGACGTCCAGCACTGCTTGCAGGTCTTCACGTTGCAGCAGCACCTCGCGCAGGGCGGCGTTGTCCACCACCGGGCCGCGACTGGCGTTGATCAGCCAAGTGCCGGGCTTGAGCTGGTTCAAGCGGTTTTTATCCAACAGATGCCAGGTCGACTGGGCACCGTGTTTCTTCAACGGCGTGTGCAGGCTGATGACATCGCACTGCTCGATGATCTGTTCGAGGCTGACGTAATCGCCACCTTCTGCCGCTTGCCTTGGCGGATCGCAGACCAGCACGTTCCAGCCCAGACCTTGCAGGACCTTGACCAGTCGGCCACCCACTTCACCGGCACCGACGATGCCGTAGGTGCGTTGTGCCAGGTCGGCGCCTTCGATTTCGGCCAGGGTCAGCAGACTGCCAAGCACGTAGTCGACCACGCCGCGAGCGTTGCAGCCGGGCGCGCTGGACCAGGTGATGCCGGCCCGCTGAAAGTAATCCAGATCCAGGTGATCGGTGCCGATGGTGCAGGTGCCGACAAAGCGGACCTTGCTGCCTTCGAGCAACGCGCGGTTAACGTTGGTCACCGAGCGCACCAGCAGCACATCGGCCTGCTCGACGGTGGCGCGGTCGATGGAACGTCCCGGCACCCGGCGGATTTCACCGAAACCTTCGAAGAAGGCATCGAGCAGCGGGATATTTTCGTCGGCAACAATCAGCATGGCAGGCTCCTTTGGCGGATCGGCAGTGTAGGCGGAGATGGCCGTAGTGGGCCAGCGCGCATTAGGGGTCATCACACACCCTCGCCACAGGGGATCTCGGACACCATTAGTCTTCGATTACAAATCCCTAACACAGCTCTTTTCCTGACCACTGCGTCAGGGCGTAGAATGCGCCGCCTTGCGCATCAATACCTCTGGACGTTTCGCCCTTGAATTCCGTGACTGACCGCCCCGCCGCTACTTCCCTCACCCGCCCGGCCCGGGTTCGCCTGGAGCTGAAAAATCTGCTCGGCCTGGCCTTGCCGATCATGATCGCGCAGCTGGCGACCACCGCCATGGGCTTCGTCGATGCGGTAATGGCGGGCAGGGTCGGGCCACGGGATCTGGCAGCGGTGGCGCTGGGCAACTCGATCTGGGTGCCGGTGTTTCTGTTGATGACCGGCACGCTGCTGGCAACCACCCCGAAAGTCGCCCAGCGTTTCGGCGCCGGCACCCACAGCGAGATCGGCCCGATCGTGCGCCAGGCTCTGTGGCTGGCATTGGTGGTGGGATTGATGGCGACCGGCATGTTGTTCAGTGCCGAACCGATTCTGCACATCATGAAGGTCGATCCCGAATTGATCGGCCCGTGCATGCAATACCTGCACGGCATCGCCAGTGGTTTGCCCGCCGTTGCCTTCTACCATGTGCTGCGCTGCTTCAGTGATGGACTGGGACGTACGCGCCCGGCCATGGTGCTGGGGCTGTGCGGACTGGCGTTGAACATTCCGCTGAATTACATCTTCATCTATGGCCACTTCGGTGTGCCGGCCATGGGCGGTGTCGGTTGCGGTTGGGCCACGGCGATCGTGATGTGGGTAATGGCGCTGGGCATGGCCGGGTGGGAGCGCTGGGCGCCAGCGTATCAGTCGAGTGAGTTGTTCAGCCGTTTCGACTGGCCGCAGTGGTCGGTGATCAAACGCCTGCTGGGCATCGGCCTGCCGATCGGCATCGCGGTATTTGCCGAATCGAGCATCTTCGCGGTGATTGCGCTGCTGATCGGCAGCCTCGGCGCCACCGTGGTCGCCGGGCACCAGATCGCGCTGAACTTCAGCTCGTTGGTGTTCATGATCCCCTACTCCTTGGGCATGGCCGTGACCGTGCGAGTCGGTCAGGCGCTGGGCCGCGAGGAGCCACGTGAAGCCCGCTTCGCCGCCGGTGTCGGCATGGGCACCGCCCTGGCTTATGCGTGCTTGTCGGCGAGCCTGATGCTATTGCTGCGTGAACCCATTGCTGCGATTTACACCGCCGACCCGACGGTGATTCATGTCGCGGCGATGCTGATTGTGTATTCGGCGCTGTTCCAGTTTTCCGACGCGATCCAGGTGACGGCTGCCGGCGCGTTGCGCGGCTATCAAGACACGCGGGTGACGATGATCCTGACGCTGTTCGCTTACTGGGGCATTGGTCTGCCGGTGGGTTACGCGCTGGGCTTGACCGATTGGTTCGGCGCGCCGAGCGGCCCGAGCGGGCTGTGGCAGGGATTGATCGTGGGCTTGAGTTGCGCGGCGTTGATGCTGTCGATCCGCCTGACGCGCAGTGCACGCAAGCGGATCCGCATCAGCCATTCGGCGGGTTAAGCGAGTTTCTTGCGGATCCAGTAGAGGTAGGTGCCTGCCTCTTCGTGCTGCGCCACCAGTTCGTGGTCGAGAAAGACGCAGAACTTGGGAATGTCGCGACGGGTCGACGGGTCGGTGGCGATCACCTTGAGCAAGCCGCCGGGCACCAGGTCACGGATGTGCTGGTGCAGCATCATCACCGGTTCCGGGCAGTTGAGGCCGGTGGCGTCGAGGGTGCCGTCAACCGGCGTATCAATCATTTCACTCATGATTCACTCCTGAAACTTGCCGGCATTGTCGCGCATTGCCGGGTGTTCGGTCATCTGTGGCGTTACACCGATCCCTGTGGGAGCGAGCCTGCTCGCGAATGCGGTGTGTCATTCAACATATATGTCGGCTGATCTATCGCCTTCGCGAGCAGGCTCGCTCCCACATGGGTCCGTGTGAATCAGCGGGACTTGGGTTTCTTCACGTCTAGCCGGCGCAGGTGGCAGGTCACTTCTTCACGGTCGTGATACAGCTGCTTGCAGCCGATCTCGACCCGAATCCCGCGTTCCTTGAACCCGTCGGCAATGCGTTCCAGCAAGCGCTTCACTTCGGCGTAACGCTGTTTCATCGGCAGCTTGAGGTTGACCACCGCTTCGCGGCAATGCCCTTCGCCAATCCACTCTTCCAGCATCGCGGCGTTGCGCGCCGGTTTCTCGACGATGTCGCAGACCATCCAGTCCACCGGTTGCTTGGGCTTGAAGGTGAAACCGTCGGCCATCAAGTGTTGCACCAGACCAGTGTCCATCAGGCTTTCGGCCATCGGGCCGTTGTCGATCGCAGTCACCAGCATGCCGCGATTGACCAGTTGCCAGGTCCAGCCGCCGGGAGCGGCGCCAAGGTCAACGCCAGTCATGTCGCTGTGCAGACGCTCGTCCCACTGGTCGCGCGGGATGAAATGGTGCCACGCCTCTTCGAGTTTCAGCGTCGAACGGCTCGGCGCTTCACGCGGAAACTTCAGGCGCGGAATGCCCATCGGCCACATCGCCGAGTTGTTCGACTCGGCCAGGCCCATGAACACTTCTCGGCCACTTTTGAAAGTCAGCAGCAGGCGCGGTTTGTGGGCATCTTCAACCAGTTTTCCAGCGGCCATCAGCGCCTTGCGCAGGTGGCCTTCGAACTTCTTGCAGAAGTTCGACAGTTCCTTGCCATCGTTGGTGTCGACCATTTCCAGCCACAGGCTGCCGCACAGCGGAAAGTCCGCCATGTGCGCGAGGATCACGCTGATGCGGTCGGTTTCCGGCAGATCGATGAAGATCCCGCGAGCCCACTGCCGCGGGAAGATCAGATCGGCGAAACGCTGGCCACGCATCAGGCGCTCGGCACCGTCTTCTTCGGTGCAGATGAATTCGGCGCAGGCGCTGGCGGTCTTGGCCTTGGCATAACCGGCCACGTTCAGCCGCGCGGCGTGTTCGGAAATCTCGGAACAGACTTCGCCTTCGAAGCCCGGCCGGCAATGCATAAAGAGGGTGTTCATTCTTACTCCTGGGCAGATGGCGAGAAATTCAACCACTGCGCGATGCCCAGACTTGCGTTGAAGCAAAGCCTGTCACGAAAACCGGCGCATGATAGCCGAGTTCGGAACCCTGGGCTTGGCCATAGAGTCCAGTTATTAGCGTTAACGAATGAACAGGGCTAGGTTAAAGGCTCTGTCTGTCCCGTCAGTCCGTAGCCGTGCGGACTCAAAGGAGTCATTTCAATGCCGTCCCTCGATAGCCTGAAAACCCTTAAAACCTTACAAGTCGACGACAAGACCTATCACTATTTCAGCCTGCCGGATGCCGCCAAAAGCCTGGGCGACCTGGACAAGCTGCCGATGTCGTTGAAAGTGCTGCTGGAAAACCTGCTGCGCTGGGAAGATGAAAAAACCGTCACCGGCGCCGACCTCAAGGCGATTGCCGCCTGGCTCAAGGAGCGTCGCTCCGACCGCGAAATCCAGTACCGTCCCGCGCGGGTGTTGATGCAGGACTTTACCGGCGTTCCCGCCGTGGTCGATCTGGCCGCCATGCGTGCCGCGATGGCCAAGGCCGGCGGCGACCCGCAGCGAATCAATCCGCTCTCCCCCGTGGATCTGGTGATCGACCACTCGGTGATGGTCGACAAATTCGCCAGCGCCAGCGCCTTCGAACAGAACGTCGACATCGAAATGCAGCGCAACGGTGAACGTTATGCGTTCCTGCGCTGGGGCCAAAGCGCCTTCGACAATTTCAGTGTGGTACCGCCGGGCACCGGGATCTGCCACCAGGTGAATCTGGAATACCTGGGGCGCACGGTCTGGACCAAGGACGAGGACGGTCGCACCTACGCCTTCCCCGACACCCTGGTCGGCACCGACTCCCACACCACCATGATCAACGGCCTCGGCGTACTCGGCTGGGGTGTCGGCGGGATCGAAGCGGAAGCGGCGATGCTGGGTCAACCGGTGTCGATGCTAATCCCGGAAGTGATCGGCTTCAAACTCACCGGCAAGCTCAAGGAAGGCATCACCGCCACTGACCTGGTACTGACCGTCACCCAGATGCTGCGCAAGAAAGGCGTGGTCGGCAAATTCGTCGAGTTCTACGGTGACGGCCTCGCCGACCTGCCGCTGGCCGACCGCGCGACCATCGCCAACATGGCCCCGGAATACGGTGCCACCTGCGGCTTTTTCCCGGTGGATGACATCACCCTGGACTACCTGCGTTTATCCGGTCGCAGCAGCGAAACCGTGAAACTGGTCGAGGCCTACAGCAAAATCCAGGGCCTGTGGCGCCTGCCGGGCCAGGAACCGGTGTTCACCGACAGCCTGGCGTTGGACATGGGCAGCGTCGAAGCCAGCCTTGCCGGGCCGAAACGCCCACAAGACCGGGTATCGCTGCCGCATGTCGCGCAAGCGTTCAGTGACTTCGTCGACCTGCAATTCAAACCCACCAGCAAGGAAATCGGTCGTCTCGAAAGTGAAGGCGGCGGTGGTGTCGCGGTGGGCAATGCCGACCTGGCTGGTGAAGCCGACTACGAGTACGAAGGTCAGACCTATCGATTGAAAAACGGTGCGGTGGTGATCGCGGCGATTACCTCCTGCACCAACACTTCCAACCCGAGCGTGATGATGGCCGCCGGCCTGGTGGCGAAGAAAGCCGTGGAAAAAGGCCTCAAGCGCAAACCGTGGGTCAAGAGTTCGCTGGCCCCAGGCTCGAAAGTGGTCACTGACTACTACAAGGCTGCCGGCCTGACTCAATACCTAGATGAACTGGGTTTTGCCTTGGTCGGTTACGGCTGCACCACCTGCATTGGCAACTCCGGGCCATTGTCGGAGCCGATCGAAAAAGCCATTCAGGCCGCCGACTTGACCGTCGCCTCGGTGCTATCGGGCAACCGCAACTTCGAAGGTCGTGTGCATCCGTTGGTGAAAACCAACTGGCTGGCCTCCCCACCGCTGGTCGTCGCTTATGCCCTGGCCGGTACGGTTCGCATCGACATCAGCAGCGAGCCGTTGGGTACCGACAAGGAGGGCAATCTGGTGTATCTGCGGGACATCTGGCCAAGCACCAAGGAAATCGCCGACGCGGTGAACCAGGTCAATACCGCGATGTTCCACAAGGAATACGCCGAAGTGTTTGCCGGCGATGAGCAATGGCAGGCAATCGAAGTGCCGCAAGCGGCGACCTATGTCTGGCAGGACGATTCGACGTACATCCAGCATCCACCGTTCTTCGACGACATCGGCGGGCCGCCGCCAGTGGTCAAGGACATAGCCGGCGCCAGAGTCCTCGCGCTGCTGGGCGATTCGGTGACCACCGACCACATCTCCCCGGCCGGCAACATCAAGGCCGACAGCCCCGCAGGCCACTACCTGCGCGACAAAGGTGTGGAACCACGGGACTTCAACTCCTACGGCTCGCGACGGGGCAACCACGAAGTGATGATGCGCGGCACCTTTGCCAACATCCGCATTCGTAACGAGATGCTCGGCGGCGAAGAAGGCGGTAATACGATTTACATTCCCACCGGGGAGAGGATGCCGATCTACGACGCGGCCATGCGTTATCAAGCCTCGGGCACGCCGCTGGTGGTGATTGCCGGGCAAGAATACGGCACCGGTTCGAGTCGCGATTGGGCGGCGAAGGGCACCAATCTGTTGGGGGTCAAAGCGGTCATTGCCGAGAGCTTCGAACGGATACACCGTTCCAACCTGGTGGGCATGGGCGTGTTGCCGTTGCAGTTCAAACTGGATCAAAACCGCAAGAGCCTGAACCTGACCGGCAAGGAGACACTGGACATTCTCGGCTTGACCGGCGTCGAGCTGACGCCGCGGATGAACCTGACGCTGGTGATCACCCGTGAAGACGGCAGCCGCGAGAAAATCGAGGTGTTGTGCCGGATCGATACCCTCAATGAGGTGGAGTACTTCAAGGCCGGGGGGATTTTGCATTACGTGTTGCGGCAGTTAATTGCCTCGTAATAGCCAACTGACACAGACACCGCCTTCGGGCGGTGTTTTTGTTTGGGCCGCGAGCCACCCTATACTCCCGCGCCCTATGTAGCAGCTGCCGAAGGCTGCGTTCGGCTGCGAAGCAGTCGTAAACCCTGAATCCACGATAAATCTGAAAGACCGCGGTGCCTGATTAGCGACTGCTTCGCAGCCGAACGCAGCCTTCGGCAGCTGCTACAGGTTATCCGCTGACCAAAAACCAAGGACTTCAAATAATGACTCTGCCATGGAACTACCTGGCCCTTCTTTCTATTGGCTATGGTCTGGCACTGAGCTACGGCCATCTCGGATGGCTCGCCGGGATATCCGTCGCGCTGCTGCTGACTGCCGGTTTTGCGGTGCGCCAACAACAGGTGCGGATCGGCCACTACCTCGGTCATGGCTTGTTCATTTTCATGGCCTTGGCGTTGGCGCTGCACTGGCTCCCCGGGTTCTACAACGGTCGAGGGATCAACCCTCAACGTTTTACCGATGATGCCGTGACGTTTGCCATGTACCTGAATCTGGACAAGCCCCTGATCGGTTTCTGGCTACTGCTGGTCTGCCCGTGGATTGTCGGCCGACGTTCGCTGCGCCTCGGCGTTTATGCCTCTGCGCTGGCGCTGTCCCTGAGTGCCGTGCTGGCCTTGGGTGGCGCGCTGTTGCTGGGCGTGATCAGTTGGGCACCGAAGTGGCCGGATCAAGCCTGGTTGTGGCTACTGAACAACCTGCTGCTGGTGACGCTGGTCGAGGAAGCGCTCTTTCGCGGCTATATCCAGGGTGGTCTGACCCGGTGCTTCAAAAACCTGCCCTACGGTGAAAACCTCGCCCTTCTCCTTGCCTCGCTGTTGTTCGGCCTGGCGCATGTGGGTGCCGGTTGGCAATGGGTGTTGCTGGCGAGCCTGGCAGGTGTCAGCTATGGTCTGGCCTACCGTTTTGGTGGCTTGGGTGCGGCCATCGCCACCCATTTCGGCCTGAACCTGCTGCATTTCGGACTGTTCACCTATCCGATGCTTGCCAGCTGACGCAAGGGTCGTTTTGCGACGCGCCACTGATTACCGAAAAATAATCTCAATAAATGGCTGACGATGCCGACAACCCGTCAAAGCCTTGCGGATTGAAAAAGCCATGCGTAACAACCAGCCAATTACACAACGCGAACGGACCTTCCCGGCTCAGCAACGGTTGATTTCCACCACCGATGCCAAGGGCGTGATCACCTACTGCAACGACGCTTTCGTCGAAATCAGCGGGTATTCTCGTGAAGAGCTGATCCGTGCGCCGCATAACCTGGTCCGTCACCCTGACGTCCCGGCCGCGGTATTCGCGCACATGTGGGGCACACTGAAACAAGGCTTGCCATGGATGGGCATTGTCAAGAATCGCTGCAAGACCGGTGATCACTACTGGGTTAACGCCTATGTCACGCCGGTTTTCGAAGGCAATCAGGTGGTCGGTTACGAATCGGTGCGGGTCAAACCCACCGCCGAGCAGATCCGCCGTGCCGAAGCGCTCTACCAACGCATCAACCAGGGCAAGTCGGCGATTCCTTCAACGGACAAATGGCTGCCGGTGCTACAGGACTGGCTGCCGTTCATTCTGGTCAGCCAACTGAGCTTCATGATCGGTGCGTCGCTCAATTCCCAATGGGGTTTTGCGTTGGCCGCCGGTCTGTCGGTGCCATTGGGTCTGTTGGGGTTGAGCTGGCAACAGCGCGGCCTCAAGCGTCTGCTGCATCTGGCTGGGCAGACCACCTCCGACCCGCTGATCGCGCAGATGTACACCGACAGCCGCGGCGCTCAAGCGCGTCTGGAGATGTCGATCCTCAGCCAGGAAGCCCGCCTGAAAACCTGCCTGACCCGTCTGCAGGACACCGCCGAGCACCTGAGCGAACAAGCGAAACAGTCCGACACCCTGGCGCATAACAGCTCCAATGGTCTGGAACGCCAACGCGTCGAAACCGAGCAAGTGGCCACTGCCGTCAATCAGATGGCCGCCACCACGCAGGAAGTCGCCAGCCACGTGCAGCGCACGGCCGATGCGACTCAAGAAGCCAATCGCCTGACCGGTCGCGGTCGCGACATCGCCGGGGAAACCCGCGAAGCCATCCAGCGCCTGTCGGTGGTGGTGGGTGAAACCGGGCTGACCGTGACCCAACTGGCCAAGGACAGCGACGAAATCGGTGGCGTGGTCGATGTGATCAAAGGCATCGCCGACCAGACCAACCTGCTGGCCTTGAACGCGGCTATCGAAGCGGCCCGTGCCGGTGAAATGGGTCGTGGCTTCGCGGTAGTCGCCGACGAAGTTCGCCAACTGGCGCAACGCACCAGCGAATCCACCGGGCAGATCCACGCGTTGATCGCCAAGCTCCAGCAAACCGCCAGCACCGCGGTGCAAACCATGGAGGCTGGCCATCGCCAGGCCGAAGAAGGTGTGGCGCGGGTTCTGGAAGCGGATCAGGCGCTAGTGGGGATCAGCGAAGCGGTGGCCAACATCACCGACATGACCACCCAGATCGCGGCGGCGACCGAAGAGCAAAGCGCTGTCGCCGAAGAGATCAGCCGTAACATCAGCAACATCTCGCACCTGGCGGATCAGACCTCGGAACAGGCGCAACACTCGGCATTGTTGAGTGAAGAGCTGACGAAGACGGCGAATACCCAGTATTCGTTGGTGGAGCGGTTTAACCGCTGATAGCGCCTCGCCTGATCCTGATCGTTCCCACGCTCTGCGTGGGAACGATCGCTTAGCGCAGGAAATCAGCAACCTTCTGCGCCGCAGTCTCCAAATGCTGCTCATGGGTAAACCCGGAAGCCTTCAACGGCTTCAAATCATGATCCCCCGCCGCCAGCCAGAACACCTCGATACTCGGTGCCAACGTGTAAGCCTCGACGGCCTCACGATTGCCCAACGCATCCCGCTCGCCCTGCACGATTAACGTCCGCGTCTTCAGCACGGCCAAATGCTCGACCCGAGGCTTCTCAGGTTTCCCTACCGCATAAAACGGATATCCGAGGCACACCAACGCATCGGCCTCCAGTTCATCCGCCAACAAACTCGCCATCCGCCCGCCCATGGACTTGCCACCAATGGCCAGACGCCCAGCGACATGGCGTCGCACCACGGCATAGACCTCACGCCAGCACTCGAGCAGTTTCGGCGCTGGGTTCGGTGGACGTTTACCCCCATCAACACGCCGTTGCGCCATGTACGGAAACTCGAAGCGCAGCACGTTGATCCCAGATGCAGCAAGGCGCGCAGCCATGTCGTTCATCCAGGCGCTGTCCATGGGTGCGCCGGCACCGTGAGCGAGAATCAGCGTCGCCGATGCTGGTGTCGTGGCGGCATTCCATAACCATCCATGATCCCGTACACACCGCGCCCATTGATCCTCGTCAATACTGGCCTTGTGCTCTTTGTCCATGCTTGCCTCGCTTTTAGTCTGCCTATAACTCCAGGCGAAGGGAGCGTCTGCCGTGCGGCTTACTCGCAAAGGCAGGCCCTCACTTCGGCTGAACCGTGGATGGGGAACCATGAACACTTCTATCAGTACCGCCTACAACTACAAGGTGGTCCGCCAATTCGCCATTATGACGGTGGTGTGGGGCATCGTCGGAATGGGGCTCGGGGTTTTTCTCGCGGCTCAATTGGTCTGGCCTGAACTCAACTTCAATCTGCCGTGGACCAGCTTCGGGCGTCTGCGCCCGCTGCACACTAACGCAGTGATCTTCGCCTTCGGCGGTTGCGCCCTGTTCGCCAGTTCGTTCTATTCGGTGCAACGCACCTGCCAGACCCGACTGTTCGCGCCGAAAATCGCCGCATTCTGTTTCTGGGGCTGGCAGCTTGTGATCCTGCTGGCGGCCATCAGCCTGCCGCTGGGTTACACCAGTTCCAAGGAATACGCCGAGCTTGAATGGCCGATCGACATTCTGATCACCATTGTCTGGGTGGCCTATGCCGTCGTGTTCTTTGGCACGATCATGCAGCGCAAGACCAAACACATCTATGTCGGTAACTGGTTCTTCGGTGGCTTCATCATCACCGTGGCGATCCTGCACATCGTCAACAACCTGGAATTGCCGGTGAGTTTCACCAAGTCCTACTCGGTGTACGCCGGTGCGACTGATGCCATGGTGCAGTGGTGGTACGGGCACAACGCCGTAGGCTTTTTCCTCACCGCCGGTTTCCTCGGGATGATGTACTACTTCGTGCCGAAACAGGCTGAGCGTCCGGTGTACTCCTATCGCTTGTCGATCGTGCACTTCTGGGCGCTGATCACCCTGTACATCTGGGCCGGTCCGCACCACTTGCACTACACCGCGCTGCCGGACTGGGCTCAGTCGCTGGGCATGGTGATGTCGCTGATCCTGCTGGCGCCGAGCTGGGGCGGGATGATCAACGGCATGATGACGCTCTCGGGCGCCTGGCATAAGTTGCGCAGCGACCCGATCCTGCGCTTCCTCGTGGTCTCGCTGGCCTTCTACGGCATGTCGACCTTCGAAGGACCGATGATGGCGATCAAGACGGTCAACGCCCTCTCCCACTACACCGACTGGACCATCGGCCATGTTCACGCCGGCGCCCTCGGTTGGGTCGCGATGATCTCCATCGGCGCGCTGTACCACATGATCCCGAAAATCTTCGGTCGCACGCAGATGCACAGCATCGGCCTGATCAACGCGCACTTCTGGCTCGCGACCATCGGCACCGTGCTGTACATCGCGTCGATGTGGGTCAACGGCATTGCCCAGGGCCTCATGTGGCGCGCGGTCAACGAAGACGGCACGCTGACCTACTCCTTCGTCGAAACCCTGGTGGCCAGCCACCCAGGCTTCGTCGTGCGTCTGGTAGGCGGTGCGATTTTCTTCAGCGGCATGTTGCTGATGGCCTACAACACCTGGCGCACCGTACGGGCCTCGCAGCCTGCCGAAGCCGCCGCTGCCGCGCAGATCGCCTGAGGAGTCCGTCATGAAACACGAAACAATCGAGAAAAACGTCGGCCTGCTGATGCTGCTGATGGTGTTGGCTGTGAGCATCGGCGGTCTGACCCAGATCGTCCCGCTGTTCTTTCAGGACGTGACCAATAAACCAGTGGAAGGCATGAAGCCCTACACCGCGCTGCAACTGGAAGGTCGCGACATTTACATCCGCGAAGGCTGCGTTGGTTGCCATTCGCAGATGATCCGCCCGTTCCGTGCTGAAACGGAACGCTATGGCCACTACTCGGTGGCCGGTGAAAGCGTCTGGGATCACCCATTCCTGTGGGGCTCCAAGCGCACCGGTCCGGACCTGGCCCGCGTCGGCGGTCGCTACTCCGAAGACTGGCATCGCGCGCACTTGTACAACCCGCGCAACGTGGTGCCGGAATCGAAGATGCCGGCCTACCCGTGGCTGGTGGACAACAAGGTCGATAGCAGCCACACCGAAACCAAGATCCGCGCCATGCGCACCCTCGGCGTGCCGTACACCGATGAAGACATCACAGGTTCAGTCGCCTCGCTCCAGGGCAAGACCGAAATGGACGCACTGGTCGCTTACCTGCAAGTGCTCGGCACATCCATCAAGAGCAAGAGGTGAGCCATGGCCATGCCCTTTGAAATCGTAAGCGTAATGAGCAGTGGAATGATCCGCGGCCTGGGCACGGTCGTGGTGTTCCTGGCCTTCGTCGGCCTGACGCTGTGGGTGTTCAACAGAAAGCGCAATCCGGAATTCGCCGAAGCGCGCTTGCTGCCGTTCGCCGATGAACCCCTGCCCGATGACGCCACCCAAGAACCTGAAACAAGGAGTACCCGGCCATGACCACTTTCTGGAGTACGTGGATCTGCGTACTGACCATTGGCAGCCTGATCGGCTTGACCTGGCTGCTGATCGGCACCCGCAAGGGCGAAACCAAGGGCAGCGTCGACCAGACCATGGGCCACAGCTTCGACGGCATCGAGGAGTACGACAACCCACTGCCGCAATGGTGGTTCCTGCTGTTCGCCGGCACGCTGGTGTTTGCCGTCGGTTATCTGGTGCTTTATCCGGGCCTGGGCAACTGGAAAGGCATTCTGCCGGGTTACGAGAACGGTTGGACCGGCGTCAACGAGTGGGAAAAGGAGATGAACAAGGCTGACGCGAAGTTCGGGCCGATCTTCGCCAAATTCGCGGCGATGCCCGTGGAAGAAGTGGCGACGGACCCGCTAGCGTTGAAAATGGGCGGTCGCCTGTTTGCCTCCAATTGCGCGGTTTGCCACGGCTCGGATGCCAAGGGCGCTTTCGGCTTCCCGAACCTGGCGGACACCACCTGGCGCTGGGGCGGCAACGCCGAAACGATCAAAACCACGATCATGGGTGGTCGCATGGCCGCGATGCCGGCCTGGGGTGAAATCCTGGGTGATGCCGGGGTGAAAAACGTTGCGGCTTATGTGCGCCATGACCTGGCCGGACTGCCGTTGCCTGCCGACAATGGCGCCGATCTGCACGCCGGACAGCAAGCGTTCAGCACCATGTGCGTAGCTTGTCATGGGGCAAACGGCAAGGGCACTGAAGCCATGGGTGCGCCGAACCTGACGCAACCGGCCGGCTTTATCTACGGTACAAGCCTGGCGCAGTTGCAACAGACCATTCGTCATGGCCGCCAAGGTCATATGCCGGCGCAGAACGAACTGCTCGGCAACGACAAAGTGCAACTGCTGGCGGCTTACGTTTACAGCTTGTCCCACGGTTTGAGCACCGAACGTTTGCAGGCTGAAGGCAAACACGAATAAATCTCGACTGCTCTGCTGCCGCATTCTCCCGGATGCGGCAGTTCCCTGCCCCTTTGCGACCAAGTGTCGCACCCCTGCGCTGGTCCTCCTTTCAGTTCCCCGGATTCAGGTCTAAGCTTCCCCCGATGCGGACTGGCATGAGCCGGTTCCAGGTCGACCCGACCCGATGTGTTCGACGAATCTACTCGATGACAGGCCGCAAAGGCTGGTAGATACCGGCTGTCATGCCAATTGCCATCTGTCACCCAATCGTCGGGTTTGAACACACCCCGTTACATCCGACCTGACCCCCTCACCCATTTCGTCTGCTGCGACATTTTGCCCTTGGCCAATTTTGTCCTTACGCGGCGCATGGAAAGGCCGCAGAATCAGCTTTTGAAAGCATTGACCCAGGTCATGGCGCGTTGCAATGACCCCCCGCTTTCTCCATACTTGCGGCCGATTTTTACTCCTAATAAAACACCCAAACCGTGGAACCTTAGAATGAGCACAGCAATCAGTCCGACTGCTTATAACTATAAGGTAGTCCGCCAGTTCGCCATCATGACGGTGGTCTGGGGGATCCTTGGCATGGGGCTTGGTGTCTTCATCGCCTCACAGCTTGTATGGCCGGAATTGAACTTCGGTCTGCCGTGGACGACTTTTGGACGCTTACGCCCGTTGCACACCAACCTGGTGATTTTCGCCTTCGGTGGTTGTGCTCTGTTTGCCACTTCTTATTACGTCGTGCAGCGAACCTGCCAAACGCGACTGATTTCCGACAGCCTCGCCGCCTTCACCTTCTGGGGTTGGCAAGCGGTGATCGTCGGCGCGATCGTTACCTTGCCGTTGGGTTACACCACCACCAAGGAATACGCGGAACTGGAATGGCCCCTGGCTATCCTGCTGGCCATCGTCTGGGTTACCTACGGTCTGGTGTTCTTCGGCACCATCACCAAGCGTAAGACCAAGCACATCTATGTGGGTAACTGGTTCTACGGTGCCTTCATCGTTGTGACGGCGATGCTGCACATCGTCAACCACGCCTCCCTGCCGGTCAGTTTCTTCAAGTCCTACTCGGCCTACGCCGGTGCGACTGATGCGATGATCCAGTGGTGGTACGGCCACAACGCGGTGGGTTTCTTCCTGACCACGGGCTTCCTGGGGATGATGTACTACTTCGTTCCGAAGCAGGCCGAGCGTCCGATCTACTCCTATCGCCTGTCGATCGTGCACTTCTGGGCGTTGATCACCCTGTACATCTGGGCCGGTCCGCACCACCTGCACTACACCGCGCTGCCGGACTGGGCTCAGTCCCTGGGCATGGCGATGTCGATCATCCTGCTGGCACCGAGCTGGGGCGGCATGATCAACGGCATGATGACCCTGTCGGGCGCCTGGCATAAGCTGCGCACCGACCCGATCCTGCGCTTCCTCGTGGTATCGCTGGCGTTCTACGGCATGTCGACCTTCGAAGGCCCGATGATGGCCATCAAGACCGTCAACTCGCTGTCCCACTACACCGACTGGACCATCGGCCACGTGCACGCTGGCGCCTTGGGTTGGGTAGCGATGATCTCGATCGGCGCGATCTACCACATGATCCCGAAACTGTTCGGTCGTGTGCAGATGCACAGCATCGGCCTGATCAACACGCACTTCTGGCTCGCAACCATCGGTACCGTGCTGTACATCGCTTCGATGTGGGTCAACGGCATCACCCAGGGTCTGATGTGGCGTGCAATCAACGACGACGGCACCCTCACCTATTCGTTCGTCGAAGCGCTGCAAGCCAGCCATCCTGGTTTCATCGTTCGCGCCCTGGGCGGTGCGTTCTTCGCCAGCGGCATGCTGTTCATGGCCTACAACGTATGGCGTACCGTACGTGCCTCGAACCCGGCTGAAGCCAAAGCTGCTGAACAGATTGCTGTAGTTGGAGCTCACTGATGAAGCATGAAGCAGTCGAGAAGAACATTGGCCTGCTGGCCTTCTTCATGGTTATCGCCGTCAGCATCGGCGGCTTGACCCAGATCGTTCCGCTGTTTTTCCAGGACGTCACCAACAAGCCGGTCGAAGGCATGAAGCCTCGCACCGCCCTTGAACTGGAAGGCCGCGACATCTACATCGCCAACGGTTGTGTCGGCTGCCACTCGCAGATGATCCGCCCGTTCCGTGCTGAAACCGAACGTTATGGCCACTACTCGGTCGCTGGTGAAAGCGTCTGGGACCACCCGTTCCTGTGGGGTTCCAAGCGTACCGGTCCGGACCTGGCCCGTGTCGGCGGTCGTTATTCCGATGACTGGCAGCGTGCGCATTTGTACAACCCGCGCAACGTGGTGCCTGAGTCGAAAATGCCGGCCTACCCGTTCCTCGTGGAAAACAAGCTCGACGGCAAAGACACCGCCAAGAAAATGGAAGTCTTGCGCACGCTCGGCGTCCCTTACACCGACGAAGACATCGCCGGTGCCCAGGATGCTGTGAAGGGCAAAACCGAAATGGACGCGCTGGTGGCCTATCTGCAAGGCCTGGGCACCATCATCAAAAGCAAACGGTGATTTAGATGGATATCGGGATGATTCGTGGCCTGGGCACCGTTGTTGTGATGGTGGCCTTCATCGGTCTGGCGTTGTGGGTATTCAGCCCCAAGCGCAAGTCGGAGTTTGAAGACGCGACCTTGCTGCCTTTCGCGGATGATCCCGAAGCCATCAAGCACGTCGAGCAAGCTTCTAGGAGTAACAAAGAATGACTACGTTCTGGAGTCTGTACGTCACAGTCCTCAGTCTCGGCACGATCTTCGCCCTGACCTGGCTGCTGCTGTCCACCCGCAAGGGCCAGCGCAGCGAAGCCACCGAAGAAACGGTTGGCCACTCCTTCGACGGGATCGAGGAGTACGACAACCCACTGCCAAAATGGTGGTTCATGCTGTTCGTGGGCACCATCATCTTCGCCCTCGGCTATCTGGTGCTATACCCGGGCCTGGGTAACTGGAAAGGCCTGCTGCCGGGGTACAACTACCTCGATAACGAAAAGCAGACCGCGTTCGCCAACGGCCAGAGCGGCTGGACCGGCGTTCACGAGTGGGAAAAGGAAATGGCCAAGTCGGACGCCAAGTTCGGCCCGATCTTCGCCAAATTCGCTTCCATGCCGATTGAAGAAGTCGCCAAGGACCCGCAAGCCCTGAAGATGGGTGGCCGCCTGTTTGCCTCCAACTGCTCGGTCTGCCACGGTTCCGATGCCAAGGGCGCCTACGGCTTCCCTAACCTGACCGACGCCGACTGGCGCTGGGGCGGCGAAGCGGAAACCATCAAGACCACCATCATGGGCGGTCGTCACGCGGTCATGCCGGCGTGGGCTGAAGTGATCGGCGAACAAGGCGTTGCGAACGTTGCCGCGTTCGTACTGACCAATCTCGATGGTCGCAAACTGCCGGAAAACACCAAGGCCGATCCGGTTGCCGGGCAGAAACTGTTCGCTGCCAACTGCGTGGCGTGCCACGGTCCGGCCGGCAAAGGTACGCCAGCCATGGGCGCACCCGACCTGACCCACCCGGGCTCGTTCATCTACGGTTCGAGCTTCGCGCAACTGCAGCAGACCATCCGTTACGGCCGTCAGGGCCAGATGCCTGCGCAAGAACACCTGCAAGGCAACGACAAGGTTCACTTACTGGCCGCTTACGTCTACAGCCTCTCTCACGGTGAGAAAGCGCCAGTGGCGGACACCCAGTAAGGCAAACGCCTGACTGCAACACTAAACGGCCCCGCCAATGAGAATTGACGGGGCCGTTTTCATTTCATGCTTACTTGAGCAGCGGGATGACCCTGTCGACTTTGCGACTTGGCCAATTGCTGTTTCGAACGACGCTGACAGTGAGCGACTGCTTCTCAATGGAAAGATCAGCAATCAAATACGTTTGCTGCGAAGCGGAGCCGCTGAGGAATACCGGCACATCACCAAAATGCTTGGTTCGATCCCAAGAGTAATAAGTCCCCGCGCCCCAGTGGTCATGCCCACCGAAGACCGCCGTCACCTTGTATTGCTCGATCATCTGCTTGAATCTCGAAATTTGCTCATCGTTACCGTTCCACCGGTAAACCTTGTGCATATTCAGAATGATGATCTTGCCCTGCTCCCGAGCCTTTTTTAAATCGTTCTCCAGCCAGTCAAGCGCAGGCGTGATTTCAAAGTCTGTGGGAAAAAGCGGATTGCCAGAGCTAAAACTGACGGTATAGGTCGGCTCGTTATTCAATTGAACGAAATGCACATCCCCGACACTTTTCGAGTAGGCGAGACTGCCGTAATAGATCTTTCCCAGGCCTGAACTTCTTGCCGCCAGATCCATGGATTCGACCTTCCCCCAGTAACGATCCTTGAGGTCGTTGACACTTCCCGCCGCACAGTTATTCCAGAAGCATTCATTCACATTATTGGCATAGTCATGATTACCCAAACCATAGTCATAGAGGCCCTCCAGCTTGTTATCGAAAACCGACTTTATGTATGAGCGCTCGCCTCCATGACCAAATGCAGTGATGTCACCATTGATCATCACCGGTATACGGGACGCACCGCCATTCAGCTTCCTGAAGCTTGAAATATCGGAGTATTGCAACTCTATTAGTTCCTTTGAGCGCGCTTCCTTATTTGGGTCGGTGATGTCTTGATCGGTAAGATCACTCCAGGGGTATTGCGAGTCTGAAGCAAACACCAGGTGGTGCGGTGTTTCTGTAGAGGAGGCTCCATAGGCCACGGGAACAACCATCACCAACGCAAAACACACCAACAACTTACTCTTTTTATAAAGCTTCATAGAAATCCATTTCGTTTAATATTTATCAGCCACCCAATGGCAGCAACTGCAAAATATATCGACCACTGACAATTAACAAATGATTAGCCCTTTTAGATCAACAGAAGATATGTCCAACACTTCCCAACACTTACAAGTTAAAAACATAAAAAATATGCCCTATGCATTACAACTCATATAAATGCAAAGGCCGGATAAGGTATGCAGCAAGCAAACCGGATTCGTTACGCCCCTTGCGGGCGCACTGACGCAACCCCTGCTGAGCGGGCAGCTATACTCAATAAGTCAATTGACCTGCATCACGTTTTGTTACATCTGCTACACCATTCGTGATTTTTCCCCAACGCGACCAAAGGTCGCACCCCCGGACTAGAGCTACAGGCGTATCATTGCGCCACTGCAGCACCTCTTTTTGACCGCGGTCGGCATGTACTGACCGGGGCATTTTTCCACTGCCGTGGGATGCAATGATGAGCAATCAGATTCCGGTACACGACGTCACCCCTGCCAAGAACGCGAACACCAGCGTCGATCTTTACGCCTCTCGAGAAAAAATCTACACCCGCGCCTTCACCGGTCTGTTCCGCAACTTGCGGATGATGGGCGGTGCTGGGCTGTTTCTGCTGTATTTCGGTACGGTCTGGCTGAACTGGGGCGGGCATCAGGCCGTCTGGTGGAACCTGCCGGAACGCAAATTCTTCATCTTTGGCGCCACCTTCTGGCCTCAGGACTTCATCCTGCTTTCGGGGATCCTGATCGTCAGCGCCTTCGGCCTGTTCTTCATTACCGTGTACGCCGGCCGGGTCTGGTGCGGTTATACCTGCCCCCAGAGCGTCTGGACGTGGATTTTCATGTGGTGCGAAAAGGTCACCGAAGGCGACCGCAACCAGCGCATCAAGCTCGACAAAGCGCCGATGAGCGCCAACAAATTCCTGCGCAAACTCAGCAAACACTCGATGTGGCTGTTGATCGGCTTCGTGACCGGCATGACCTTCGTCGGTTACTTCTCGCCGATCCGCGAGCTGACCATCGACTTCTTCACCGGCGAAGCCGACGGCTGGTCGTATTTCTGGGTCGGCTTCTTCACCCTCGCCACCTACGGCAATGCCGGTTGGTTGCGCGAGCAGGTGTGCATTTACATGTGCCCGTACGCGCGCTTCCAGAGCGTGATGTTCGACAAAGACACCCTGATCGTTTCCTACGACCCGCGTCGTGGTGAAAGCCGCGGCCCGCGCAAGAAAGGCGCCGACTACAAGGCCATGGGCCTGGGCGACTGCATCGACTGCACCATGTGCGTCCAGGTCTGCCCGACCGGGATCGACATCCGCGACGGCCTGCAAATCGAGTGCATCGGTTGTGCGGCCTGCATCGATGCCTGTGACAGCATCATGGACAAGATGGATTACCCGCGCGGTCTGATCAGCTACACCACCGAGCACAACCTGTCCGGGCAAAAAACCAATAAACTGCGCCCGCGACTGATCGGCTATGCCATGGTGCTGCTGGCAATGATGGGATTGCTGATGACCGCGTTCCTCATGCGTTCGCTGGTCGGTTTCGACGTCAGCAAGGACCGCGTGCTGTACCGCGAGAACGCCGAAGGCCGGATCGAAAACGTCTACAGCCTGAAGATCATGAACAAGGACCAGCGCGACCACACCTACCTGCTCGAAGCCACTGGCCTGCCGGACCTCAAGCTGCAAGGCAAGCGCGAGATCAAGGTCGCCGCCGGGGAGATTTTCAGCCAGCCGGTCGAACTGTCCAGCGCACCGGAGAAACTGCCATCGAGCACCAACGAGGTGAAATTCATCCTCAAGGATGCCGATGACGACAGCGTCCACATTGAAGCCAAGAGCCGGTTCATCGGCCCACAAGTTCGTTGAGAGAAGTGATCATGCCCACAGCAACTGCCGCAAGCCCCTGGTACAAGCACCTTTGGCCGTGGATCATCATCGCCATCCTGGCGTGTTCCGTGACCCTGACCTTGTCCATGGTGACGATCGCGGTGAACAACCCGGACAACCTGGTCAACGATAACTATTACGAGGCAGGCAAAGGCATCAACCGCTCCCTCGACCGTGAGTTGCTGGCGCAGACCCTGCTGCTGCGCGCCAGCATCCATCTGGACGACGTGACCGGCGAAGTCGACCTGCGCCTGAGCGGCAACAGCCAACCGAAAACCCTGGAACTGAACCTGATTTCGCCAACCCAGCCGGAGAAAGATCGCAAGATCACCCTGGCACGCAGCGAAACCGAACAGGGCCGCTACATTGGCCAAGTGAACGACAAAGTCGACGGACGCCGTTTCGTAGAGCTGCTGGGCGTACAGGATGACAAGACCTGGCGCATGTTCGAAGAAGAACAGGTCAGCCATGACAAGGATCTGCTGCTGGGTGATGAACCGCTGCAAGGCGCGGAAGACCTGAAGAAGTAAGCCTTACACTGATCGTTCCCACGCTCTGCGTGGGAACGCAGCCAGGGACGCTCCGCGTCCCAGCCGAAGCGGACGCGGAGCGTCCGGGGAGGCATTCCCACGCAGAGCGTGGGAACGATCATCGGACAACGCCTCATGACCACCCAACTCCCCTGCTACCACTGCGCCCTGCCCGTCCCGGCCGGCAGCCGCTTCACCGCTGCCGTCCTCGGTGAAACCCGCGAGTTCTGCTGCCCGGGTTGCCAGGCCGTGGCCGAAGCCATTGTGGCCGGTGGACTGGAAACCTATTACCAGCATCGCAGCGAGTCATCGGCTAACCCCGAAGCGCTGCCAGTGCAGTTGGTGGACGAACTGGCGCTGTACGACCGCGCCGACGTGCAAGCCCCTTTTGTTCGCCACGAAGGCGAACTGGCCGAAACCACCCTGCTGATGGAAGGCATCAGTTGCGCCGCGTGCGGCTGGCTGATCGAGAAACACCTGCGCAGCCTGCCCGCAGTGGCCGAAGCGCGCCTGAACCTGTCCAACCATCGCCTGCATGTGCGCTGGGCCGATGCGCAACTGCCGCTGAGCCAGGTACTCAGCGAATTGCGCCACATCGGTTACGCCGCGCACCCGTATCAAGCCGACCGTGCCAGCGAACAACTGGCCAGCGAAAACCGTCTGGCCCTGCGCCAGCTCGGCGTCGCCGGGCTGCTGTGGTTCCAGGCGATGATGGCGACCATGGCCACCTGGCCGGAATTCAACATCGACCTCAGCCCCGAACTGCACACCATCCTGCGTTGGGTCGCGCTGTTTCTCACCACCCCGATCGTGTTCTACAGCTGCGCGCCCTTCTTCAAAGGCGCCATGCGCGACTTGCGCACCCGCCACCTGACCATGGACGTCTCGGTGTCGCTGGCTATTGGCAGTGCCTACATCGCCGGGATCTGGACCTCGATCACCGGCGTCGGTGAGCTGTACTTCGACGCGGTCGGCATGTTTGCACTATTCCTGCTGGCCGGACGTTATCTCGAACGTCGCGCCCGCGAACGCACCGCCGCCGCCACCGCACAACTGGTCAACCTGTTACCTGCCTCGTGCCTGCGCCTGAGTGCCGACGGCCAAAGTGAGCGGATCCTGCTCAGCGAACTGCGCGTCGGCGATCAGGTGCTGGTGCATCCCGGCGCGATCCTCCCGGCTGACGGCAAGATCCTCGACGGCCAATCGAGCATCGACGAATCCCTGCTCACTGGCGAATACCTGCCGCAACCGCGCATGCCAGGCGATGCGGTTACTGCCGGCACCCTGAACGTCGAAGGCGCGCTGACCGTGGAAGTCCTGGCGCTGGGTCAAGACACCCGACTGTCCGCCATCGTCCGCCTGCTAGACCGCGCCCAGGCCGAGAAGCCGCGACTGGCGGAAATTGCCGACCGCGCCGCGCAATGGTTTTTGCTGCTGTCGCTGATTGCCGCGGCCGTCATCGGCCTGATCTGGTGGGAACTGGATTCGGCACGAGCCTTCTGGATTGTGTTGGCGATGCTCGTTGCGACCTGCCCGTGCGCCTTGTCCCTGGCCACACCGACCGCCCTCACCGCCGCCACCGGCACGCTGCACAAACTCGGCTTGCTGCTGACTCGCGGCCACGTGCTGGAAGGCCTCAATCAGATCGACACGGTGATTTTCGACAAGACCGGCACGCTGACGGAAGGTCGCTTGGCCTTGCGCTCGATTCGCCCGCTCGGCGCGCTCAACAGCGATCAATGCCTGAGCCTCGCCGCCGCCCTGGAAAACCGCTCCGAACACCCGATCGCCCGCGCGTTTGGCCGGGCGCCGCTGGCCGCCGAAGAAGTCCACAGCACGCCGGGGCTAGGCCTCGAAGGCTTGGTCGGTGAACAACGCCTGCGCATCGGTCAACCGGGTTTTGTCTGTGAACTCAGTGGCGCGGCCGTGCCTTCGATGCCAGATGAAGCCGGCCAATGGCTACTGCTCGGCGACAGCCAGGGACCGCTGGCATGGTTTGTTCTCGACGATCGCCTGCGCGCCGACGCTCCCGCGCTGCTCGCCGCCTGCAAGGCTCGCGGCTGGCGCACATTGCTGCTGTCCGGTGACAGCTCGCCGATGGTCGCCAGTGTCGCCGCGGAACTGGGCATCGATGAAGCCCGAGGCGGCTTGCGCCCAGACGATAAATTGCAGGTCCTGCAACAGTTGCACAAGGAAGGTCGCAAGGTGTTGATGCTCGGTGACGGCGTCAACGACGTGCCCGTGCTGGCCGCCGCCGACATCAGCGTGGCCATGGGTTCGGCTACCGATCTGGCGAAAACCAGTGCCGATGCCGTACTGCTGTCGAACCGCCTCGACGCCTTGGTCCAAGCCTTCAGCCTGGCTCGACGCACCCGCCGGGTAATCATCGAGAACCTGCTGTGGGCCGGGCTGTACAATGGCCTCATGTTGCCGTTCGCCGCCCTCGGCTGGATCACCCCGGTATGGGCTGCGATCGGCATGTCCATCAGTTCGTTGACCGTGGTGCTGAACGCCCTGCGCCTGACACGCATGCCAAACACGCCTGCGCTCAGCGCCACGCCAGAAACCCGTCCGCTGCCGGCCTGAGCCGCGCGGGCATGGAGTCAAGATGCCAGCTCTCTACGTGATGATCCCGGCCGCGCTGCTGATCGTGGCCATCGCCATTTACATCTTCTTCTGGGCAGTCGACAGCGGTCAGTACGACGACCTCGATGGCCCGGCCCACAGCATTCTGTTCGACGACCAGGACCCGAACCACAAAGCCGCGGTAGACGAAGCCAGCGGTCAGCCAGCCAAACCGGAAGACAAGGCGCCGCCTCATGCTTGAATTGGCGCCGCTGCTGGTGTCTGCGGTGATCCTCGGCCTGCTCGGCGGCGGGCATTGCCTGGGCATGTGCGGCGGCTTGATGGGCGCGTTGACCCTGGCGATTCCCAAGGAACAACGCAGCCGGCGTTTTCGACTGCTGCTGGCCTACAACTTGGGGCGAATCCTGAGCTACGCAACGGCGGGCCTGCTGATAGGTCTGGCCGGCTGGGCGGTGGCCAACAGCCCGGCGGCGATGTTCATGCGCGTCATCGCCGGATTGCTGTTGGTCGCCATGGGCCTGTACCTCGCCGGTTGGTGGAGCGGCCTGACTCGCATCGAAAGCCTCGGTCGCGGCCTGTGGCGGCACATCCAGCCCGTTGCCAACAAACTGCTGCCGGTGTCGAACGTCCCCCGCGCGTTGCTGCTGGGCGCGCTCTGGGGCTGGCTGCCGTGCGGGTTGGTTTACAGCACCCTCCTGTGGTCGGCGAGTCAGGGCAATGCACTGGACAGTGCGCTGTTGATGCTCGCGTTCGGGCTCGGCACCTGGCCGGTGCTGCTCGCCACGGGGCTGGCGGCTGAGCGGGTCACGGCGCTGTTACGCAAACGTAGCGTGCGGATGACGGGCGGATTGCTGGTGATCCTGTTCGGCATCTGGACCTTGCCAGGGCCGCATCAGCATTGGCTGATGGGCCACTAGGTCGGCGGCGCCCCCATCGCGAGCAGGCTCGCTCCCACATTGAAATGCATTCCCCTGTGGGAGCGAGCCTGCTCGCGATGAGGCCGGCACCAACAACACAAATCCTGACCGTTGATGCAAATCAAGATGCCCCGCCGCCGCGCCCCCTAGACTCGCCGACATTGCCAGCCTATCCGGGGGAATGCCCGCATGATGCTCGACGCCATTCGTTGGGACACCGATTTGATCCGCCGTTACGACCTGGCGGGACCGCGTTACACCTCCTACCCGACCGCGGTGCAATTCGACGGCCAGGTCGGCACGTTCGACCTGTTCCACGCCCTGCGCGACAGCCGTAAAGCCCTGCGCCCGTTATCGCTGTATGTGCACGTGCCGTTCTGCGCGAACATTTGCTACTACTGCGCCTGCAATAAAGTCATCACCAAGGACCGCGGCCGGGCCCAGCCCTATTTGCAGCGCCTTGAGCAGGAAATCCAGCTGATCGCCTGCCACCTCGACCCTGCACAGAAAGTCGAGCAACTGCACTTTGGCGGCGGCACTCCGACTTTTCTCAGTCACGATGAACTGCGCCAGTTGATGGCCCAGTTACGCAAGAACTTCAACTTGCTGGACGACGATTCCGGCGACTACGGCATCGAAATCGACCCCCGCGAAGCCGACTGGTCGACCATGGGCCTGCTTCGTGAACTGGGTTTCAACCGGGTCAGTATCGGCGTGCAAGACCTCGACCCGGCAGTGCAACGAGCCGTCAATCGCCTGCAAAGCCTGGAGGAAACCCGGGCGGTGATCGACGCTGCCCGCACGCTGCAGTTTCGCTCGATCAACATTGACCTGATCTACGGCTTGCCAAGGCAGACACCCGAGAATTTTGCCCGCACGGTTGATGAGGTGATCAACCTGCAACCGGACCGTCTCTCGGTATTCAACTACGCGCACCTGCCGGAGCGCTTCATGCCGCAACGGCGAATCAACAGCGACGAACTGCCGACACCCGCGCAAAAACTGGAAATGCTCCAGGGCACCATCGAGCAGCTGACCAAGGCCGGTTATCGCTACATCGGCATGGACCACTTCGCGCTGCCTGACGATGAACTGGCGATTGCTCAGGAAGAGTCGACCCTGCAACGCAACTTCCAGGGCTACACCACCCACGGTCATTGCGACCTGATTGGCCTGGGCGTATCGGCCATCAGCCAGATCGGCGACCTGTATTGCCAGAACAGCAGCGACCTGAATCAGTACCAGAACACGCTGGCCAGCGCGCAACTGGCCACCAACCGTGGCTTGCTGTGCAACGCCGATGACCGCCTGCGACGTGCGGTCATCCAGCAACTGATCTGCAGTTTCAGCCTGGAGTTCGCCGAGATCGAACACGCCTTCAACATCGACTTTCAGGGTTACTTCGGCGAACTCTGGCCCCAGTTGCAGGCAATGGCTGCAGACGGCCTGATCGAACTGGATAACGAACGGATCAACGTATTGCCCGCCGGACGATTGCTGGTGCGCTCGGTATGCATGGTGTTCGACGCGTACCTGGAACAGCACAATCGCCAGCGGTTTTCGCGGGTGATCTAGCCGTCACCTCACTGGCCGGTCCATAAAACGCTGACTTTACGACCCTGCGACAAAATCGCCGCGTGCCTGAATGTCCTCCCGTGAGTTACCCTTACGGCTTATGTGTGTTTTTTCCCACAAGGATTGAAGAAATGTCCGAGCCAGTAAAGCTGCGCGCTCATAGTCAGGCCCATTGCAAGGATTGCAGCCTGGCCCCTCTCTGTTTGCCACTTTCCTTGAATCTGGAAGACATGGAAGCGCTGGACGAAATCGTTAAACGTGGCCGCCCGCTGAAAAAGGGCGAATTCCTGTTCCGCCAGGGCGACACCTTCGATTCTGTTTATGCAGTACGCTCTGGCGCCCTGAAGACCTTCAGCCTGAGCGATGGCGGTGAAGAACAACTCACCGGTTTCCACCTGCCCAGCGAACTGGTCGGCCTGTCGGGCATGGACACCGAAAAACACCCGGTCTCGGCGCAAGCCATGGAAACCACTTCGGTGTGTGAAATCCCTTTCGAACGCCTCGACGAACTGGCGCTGCAACTGCCGCAACTGCGCCGTCAGTTGATGCGTGTGATGAGTCGCGAGATTCGCGACGATCAGCAAATGATGTTGCTGCTGTCGAAAAAAACCGCCGACGAGCGCATCGCCACATTCCTGGTCAACCTGTCGGCCCGTTTCCGCGCCCGAGGTTTCTCGGCCAACCAGTTCCGCCTGAGCATGTCGCGCAACGAAATCGGCAATTACCTGGGCCTGGCGGTGGAAACCGTGTCCCGGGTGTTCACGCGCTTCCAGCAAAACGAACTGATTGCGGCTGAAGGCAAGGAAATCCACATCCTCGACCCGATCCAGCTCTGCGCCCTGGCCGGCGGCTCGCTGGACGGCTGATCTCGGCGACGGCGGCTGAGCGAAACGGTTCAGCCGCCGTTATACTGCGTCGTTTGCAGCCTGCCAGGACACCTCGACGATGGTCTTCGACTCCTTCGACATCAAATCCCTCATCCGCCCTGTGATCGACTTTCCCAAGCCGGGCGTGATCTTTCGCGACATTACCCCGCTGTTCCAGTCGCCCACGGCCCTGCGCCTGGTGATGGACAGTTTCGCCCATCGTTATGTCGAGGCCGACTTCACCCACATCGGCGCGATGGACGCCCGTGGCTTTCTGATCGGTTCGATCCTGGCCTATCAGCTGAACAAGCCGCTGGTCCTGTTCCGCAAGCAAGGCAAGTTGCCGGCCGACGTACTGGCCGAGGGTTATGCGACCGAATACGGCGAAGCCTTCCTCGAAGTCCACGCCGACAGCCTGTGCGAGGGCGATTCGGTGGTGATGTTCGATGACCTGATTGCCACGGGCGGGACGCTGATTGCAGCGGCGAACCTGGTTCGACGCATGGGAGCGCGCGTTCATGAAGCGGCGGCGATCATCGATTTGCCGGAGCTGGGCGGATCGCAGCGCCTGGAAGACATGGGGATTGCGACTTTTTGCCTGACGCAGTTTGCGTTGTCTGATAAATAGGCGGCGTCTGGGCTAGATCGTTCCCACGCTCCGCGTGGGAATGCAGCCCGGGACGCTCCGCGTCCCACAGCGGACGCAGAGCGTCCATTGAGGCATTCCCACGCAGAGCGTGGGAACGATCAGCTCGTCACAGCCCCATCTGCTTGCTGATGATCTCGTTCATCACTTCCCGCGTCCCGCCGCCGATCGACAAAATCCGGTTATCGCGGTACAGCCGCTCCACCAGGCTCTCGCGCATGTACCCGAGGCCACCCAAAATCTGCACCGCATCCGTGGTAATCCGATCAGCCGTGTCGGTGGCAAAATTCTTGGCCATGGAAATCTCCTTGATCACACTCTGCCCCGCCGCCATTTTCGCTGCCTGGCGGTAGGTGAATTCCCGTGACACCTCCAGCGCCGTGGCCATTTCGGCGAGACGATGCTTGAGCACCTGAAACTTGCCGATGGGTTTGCCGAAGGCTTCACGCTGGCGAGCCCATTTCAGGCTTTCTTCCAGAGCCAGTTGCGCAGTCATGTTGGCCATTAGCGCCAGCGCCAGGCGTTCACTCTGGAAGTTGCCCATGATGCAGGCGAAGCCCATGTTCTCAGCGCCGATCAGATTTCCTGCCGGCACCCGGCAATCGTCGAAGAACAGTTCGGCAGTGTCCGACGCCCACCAACCCATTTTCTTCAACTGACGGCCGACGGTAAAACCGGGGGTGCCCTTCTCGATCAACAGCAGGCTGATGCCACCGAAACCCGGCGCACCGGTGCGCACCGCGACGGTGTAGAAATCCGCGCGGACGCCGCTGGTGATAAAGGTTTTGCTGCCGCTGACCCGGTAGAACTCGCCCTCACGCACGGCGCGGGTTTGCAGGTTGGCGACGTCGGAGCCACCACAGGGCTCGGTCACGGCCAGGGCGCTGATCTTCTCGCCGGCGAGCACCTGAGGCACAACGCGATCGCGGACTTCGGGTCTGGCCCACTTGAGGATCGGCGGCAGGCCGATGTCCAGCGAGCCAAGCCCCGCCACCAAGCCGCCGGAGCCACAACGCATCAGCTCTTCGCTGGCGGCGACCTTGGCGAACAGATCACCTTCGTGGCTGCCACCCAGGGCTTCGGGGTAACCGATCCCCAGAATCCCCGCCGCGCCGGCCTTGAGGTAGAGCTCGCGGGGAAAGCTTTCGGCTTCTTCCCACTGGTCGATGTCCGGCAGGATCTCGCGCTCGACGAAACGTCTGACGCTGTCGCGGACCAATTGGTGGCTGGGGTCGAAGTATTCCTGAAAGGCAGGCATCGGCGAGCTCCACTGAAGGTTCAGCGAAGTTAACCGAGCGCTTGCTTGGTTTTCAAGAAGATTGTCTGAATCAGATAGATCAAGGCGCCTGCATCGCGGGCAAGCCCGCTCCCACAGAATCTGCGGTGGCCACAATACCTGTGGGAGCGGGCTTGCCCGCGAAAGCGTCAGTTCAGACGCTACAAGGTAATGGGTTTACGCCCGGCAAACGAATGCGCCAACGTCCCGCCATCCACCAACTCCAGCTCGCCACCCAATGGCACGCCGTGGGCGATGCGCGAGGCGATCAGGCCTTTGTTGTTGAGCAACTGGGCAATGTAATGCGCTGTCGCCTCACCTTCCACGGTCGGGTTGGTCGCCAGAATCACTTCAGTGAACGTGCCCGCCTCTTCGATCCGCGCCAGCAGTTGCGGAATACCAATGGCCTCAGGCCCGAGTCCATCGAGTGGCGACAGATGCCCCTTGAGCACAAAGTAGCGACCACGAAAGCCGGTCTGCTCCACCGCGTAGACGTCCATCGGCCCTTCCACCACGCAGAGCAAGGTGTCGTCGCGACGGGTATCGGCGCATTGCGGGCAGAGGTCGTCTTCGGTGAGCGTGCGGCACAACCGGCAATGGCCCACCCCTTCCATGGCCTGGCTCAGTGCCGAGGCCAATCGCGAGCCGCCGCTGCGATCACGCTCGAGCAGCTGCAACGCCATGCGTTGGGCAGTTTTCTGACCCACACCTGGCAAAATTCGCAAGGCATCGATCAGTTGGCGAATCAAAGGGCTAAAGCTCATGGGGAAAAGTCCGACAAAACAACGAGACGCGGTTTATACCCGCGCCTCTGTTTAGCGTCAATTATTCAGTCCTGGGTGACCCGCACAACCAGTTTGCCGAAGTTGCGTCCTTCCAGCAGACCGATGAACGCTTCGGGTGCCTGCTCCAGGCCATCGACCACGTCTTCGCGGAACTTCACCTTGCCGTCGCGCACCCACGGCGCCATGGCGCTGACGAATTCCGGCTGACGATCACCGTAGTCGTCGAACACGATGAAGCCCTGGATTCGCACGCGCTTGGTCAACAGCGTGCGCTGCAATTGCGGCAGTCGATCGGGGCCGGTCGGTGCTTCTTGAGCGTTGTAGGACGCGATCAGACCGCAGAGTGGAATTCGCGCCTTGGGATTGAGTAACGGCAGCACGGCATCGAACACCTTGCCGCCGACGTTTTCGTAATAGATGTCGATGCCTTCGGAGCACGCCTTGGCCAATTCATCGGCGAAGTTCGGGCTCTTGTGATCGATGCAAGCATCAAAACCCAACTCCTCGACCACATAACGGCACTTTTCCGCGCCACCGGCCACGCCGACCACGCGCAAGCCCTTGATCTTCGCCACTTGACCGACCACCGAACCGACGGCGCCGGATGCAGCCGCCACCACCAGGGTTTCACCTTCCTTTGGCTGGCCGATGTCCATCAGCCCCATATACGCGGTCATTCCGGGCATGCCCAACACACCCAGCGCCATCGACGGGCTCGGCAGCCCGGACGGCAGCGGAATGATGTCGCGACCGTCACTGATGCTGTGGCTTTGCCAACCGGTGGAGCCGACCACCAGGTCACCTTCGTGGAATTTCGGATTCAGCGAGCGCTCGACCCGGCTGACAGCGCCACCGGTCATCACCTCGCCGATTTCAACCGGTGCGGCGTAGGACGGCGCGTCGCTCATGCGTCCGCGCATGTAGGGATCAAGTGACAGGTAGAGGGTCTTAAGCAGCACCTGACCGTCAGCCAGTTCCGGCAGCGCAACGCGCTCCAGACGGAAATTCTCCGGCGTCGGCGCGCCTGCCGGGCGGGATGCCAGGACGATACGTTGGTTGAGGGTCAATGCTTGTGGCATGTGAGCTTCTCCTTTTGATCGATGAATTCGGCGGTATAGGGAGCAGACCTTTTTGACGCTGGTGCGTTCGATGTTTCTGACTCATCAGCTCTGATCGTTCCCACGCTCTGCGTGGGAATGCGGCCCGGGACGCTCGGCGTCCCTTGCGAAGCGGACGCAGAGCGTCCATTGAGGCATTCCCACGCAGAGCGTGGGAACGATCGGTGCGGCAGAAACAAAAATGCCAGGCGCGATGCCTGGCATTTTTTTGTAGCCCATCCGAAACGCTTCAGCGCATCAGAATGGCAGTTTCATACCCGGTGGCAGTTGCATGCCAGCGGTCATGCCGGACATTTTGTCCTGGCTGTTGGCTTCGATCTTGCGCACGGCATCGTTGACGGCGGCGGCGAACACAGCCTCCAGCATCTCTTTGTCGTCTTCGCTCAAGCCTTCGACCAGGCTTGGATCGATGGTCACGCGCTTGACGTCGTGACGACCGGTCATCACCACGGTGACCATATCGCCACCGGCTTTACCGGTGACTTCGGCGTTGGCCAGTTCTTCCTGCATCTTGGCCATTTTTTCCTGCATCTGCTGCGCCTGCTTCATCAGGCCGGCCATGCCACCTTTCATCATGGGAATCACCTCAAAAGTACTTGGATAAATACAGCGCCCGGCCCTTTCGGCCGGACACCTTCAGTTATTAGCCCTGAGTGACCAGGGTCTCGACAGGTTCAATAGTATCGTTACGGACCACCGCACCGAACTGCTGCATCATTTGCTGGATGAACGGATCACCATGAATCGACTCCTCGGCCTCGCGCTGACGGTTCGCACGGCGACGGGACGCGGCCTGGGCCGGGGTTTCCTGCTCGGGCTTGATCAGTTCCATGCGCAAGGTCAGCGTACGTCCGTGAAACTGGTTCAACGCATCGTTCAAGCGGCGCTGTTGAGTCGCGTTGAACAGCGCGCTGTGAGCCGGGTCGAGGTGCATCAGCCAATTGTCACCTTCGACGGCGATCAGCGTGCAGTTGGCGGCGATGCTGCCGGTCATGCCGGAGATCGGCAGTTTCGGGAACAGCTCCAACCATTGCGCCGCCAGACCAGTGGCCGGCATGGCGGCCGGTTCAGGTTCGGCTTCCGGCGCTGGCTCGGCAGTGTGTTCGCTGGCCAGTTCATCGAGGTAGCTGTAAGCCGACTCCATGTCCGGCTCGATATAGTCCTCGTCCAGCGGCGGCTCGTCGTCCAGGTCCATGCCCGGCGTCGCGGCATCGACGTCGGCCACCGACGGCTCTGGAATCGGCGTAGCGGCCCACTCCGGCGCGTCAGGCACCGCGCTGTCCGGCGTCGGCAAAGGCATCGGCTGCAATTCGGGCTGTTCGCTGGCGGTTTCCAGCACCGGCTCGACGGCAGGCTGCTGAACGGCTTCAGGTTCTATCGGGTCATTCCAGGGCAAATCGACAACGGCTTCGACCGGTGCTGCTTCAATGACAGGCTCAGGCGCAACGACGGGCGCAACCGGCTCAGGCTCAGGCTCGGGCGCTGGTACTGGAGCAACCACTGCCGCAACCGGCTCAGGCGCGACGGGTGCAACTGCCGCAGCGACTACCGGCGCAACAACCTGCGCGGCAGCCACTGAATTTGCGGAATCAACTGTGGCCTGGCTGATCCCCACTGTCTTTAGCGGTTGCCTCGGGGCGTCCGCGGTGTCTGCCGGGCGGAACGCGAGCATCCGCAACAGAACCATTTCGAAGCCACCACGCGGGTCCGGCGCCAGCGGCAAGTCGCGCCGACCGATCAGGCCCATCTGGTAATAGAACTGCACGTCTTCGGCCGGCAATGCCTGGGCCAGTGCCAGCACCCGGTCACGGTCGCCATGACCGTTGTCGACGCCTTCAGGCAGGGCCTGGGCGATGGCGACACGGTGCAGCACGTTGAGAATTTCCGAGAGCACGCCGTTCCAGTCCGGGCCTTGTTCGGCAAGGTGACGGACGGCTTCGAGCAAGGCCTTGGCGTCGCCTTCGATCAGCGCATGCAGGACATCGTAGACCTGACCGTGATCGAGCGTGCCAAGCATCGCCCGTACGTCGGCAGCCATGACTTTGCCTTCACCGAAGGCAATGGCCTGGTCGGTCAGGCTCATGGCGTCGCGCATCGAACCGTCGGCAGCACGGCCCAGCAGCCACAGTGCATCCTCGTCGAACGGCACGTTCTCGACACTCAGCACGTGGGTCAAATGCTCGACCACGCGCTCCGGCGTCATGTTCTTCAGAGAGAACTGCAGGCACCGCGAAAGAATCGTTGCCGGAAGTTTCTGCGGATCGGTGGTCGCCAGGATGAACTTGACGTAGGGCGGCGGCTCTTCAAGGGTTTTCAACAGCGCATTGAAGGAATGGCTGGAGAGCATGTGCACTTCGTCGATCAGGTAGACCTTGAAGCGCCCGCGGCTCGGCGCGTACTGAACGTTGTCCAGCAGTTCGCGGGTATCCTCGACCTTGGTCCGGCTCGCGGCGTCGATCTCGATCAGGTCGACGAAGCGACCCTCATCGATCTCGCGGCACACCGAACACTCGCCGCAAGGCGTTGAAGTGATACCTGTTTCACAGTTCAGGCATTTGGCGATGATCCGCGCGATAGTGGTCTTGCCGACCCCGCGGGTGCCGGTAAACAGATAGGCGTGGTGCAGCCGCTGGCTGTCCAAGGCATTGATCAGAGCCTTGAGCACATGGGTCTGGCCGACCATTTCGCGGAACGAGCGCGGACGCCATTTACGTGCAAGAACCTGATAACTCATCGAAAACCGTCGCAACGAAGGAACACAAGCGGCTAATGCTAGCGGAGCAAGGCTAAAATTGCATCCGGTGCGCTCGTCTAATCTGGCTAAGATGGTCTTTTGGGGGCTTTTATCGGCTCGGGTTTTATCAGTACCGGAGCGTTTATGCGGCTGGCCTTTGGGGCACTGCTATTGATCAGCCTGAATATCGCTGGCGCCGAACCGCCATTGCGCTTCGTGGTGCCCGACAGTTGGGCAATGCCGATGACGCAACTGGAACGCGGGCATCCAACCCAAGGCATCCTGCACGACGTGATGATCAGCCTCGCGACCCAGGTCGGTATGCCGGCCGAATTTCACGTGCTGCCGCGGGCGCGGGTGCAACACGCCATGGAACACGGCGAGGTCGATATCCGCTGCTATGCGGCGCAGTCCTGGCTGCCGAATCAGTCCGGGGACTACATCTGGAGCATCCCACTGTGGTTTCAGCGTGACATGCTGATCAGCCGGTCCGATCCGCTGACCTCAGTGATACCTGCGGACTTGTCGCAACAACCCATCGGCACGGTACTCGGCTACAGCTATCCGACCCTGCAACCGCTGTTTGACGCCAGCCGACTGCATCGTGAAGACGCGCGCAACCAGGAGCAGGTGCTGGAAAAACTCCTGGCCGGACGCTATCGCTACGCCGTGAGCAATCAATGGACGCTGGACTGGTTCAACCAGCGCCTGCTGCCTGGCCGGCAACTGCAAGGCGTGGCGGTCTTGCAGGAACAGAGTGTCGGTTGTTATGTGCGCAACGATCCCAAAGTGCCGGTGCAGCGAATTTTGCGCACCTTGGTACGAATGAAAATGTCCGGGGAAATCGACGACATCATCCGGCTCTATATAGGCTCCGAGCCAAGCACACCCTAAGCGATCCCTCTGATCGACACGAGACCCATGTGGGAGCGAGCCTGCTCACGATAGCGGTATGTCAGCCCCATCAATGTTGAATGTAAGACCGCTATCGCGAGCAGGCTCGCTCCCACATGAGGCCGGTGTTGGCCACAAAAATTCAGCTTACCTGATCCAGCACCTGCCATTGCAATGGCGCGACAAACCCCGCAACCCAGCCCGCTACTTCGGCGGGCGGCATGGGCCGGGCAATGAAACAGCCTTGAGCCACTTCACACCCCAGGCGCAGCAGCAATTCACCTTGTTCGATACTTTCCAGCCCTTCGGCGATCACCTGGCGGCCAAAGGCCCGAGCCAGGCCAATGACCGCCATGGTCAGGGCCAGATCATCACGATCGTTAACGATGTCGCGCACAAACGACTTGTCGATCTTGATGGTTTGGGTTCGCAAACGCTTGAGGTAGCTCAGGGACGAATAACCGGTGCCGAAGTCCCCCAGTGAAAACTGCACCCCCAGCGCCTGACAGGCCTGTAAACAAGCGCTGACATGCTGAATATTCTCAATCGCCACCGACTCGACGATTTCCAGATCGAGCATCTGCGGAGCCACCTGGGCATGCCGGGCGAGCATGTGCTTGAGCCGGTCGACAAAATCCGCGCGCTGGAAATGTCGTGCCGCAATATTAATGCTGACTGGCCAGCCCTGCCCCGCTTGCTGCCAATGGTGCAACTGCGACAAGACCTGATCCATCATCCACTCACCAATTTCGATGATCAGGTCCGTTTCTGCCACCAGCGGCAAAAACTCACGGACCGGCACCATGCCGCGTTGCGGATGCTCCCATCGCAACAACGCCTCGAAGCCGACAACCTCGCCAAGACGCATGTTCACCTTGGGCTGGAAATGCACACGCAACTCACCGCCAGCCAGCGCCTGGCGCACTCGCCCGACCGTTTGATGAGTGGCCTTGACCTCCTGATCCCGCGACACATCGAACAAATGAAAGCGATTTCGACCGCGTTGTTTCGCCACGTACATGGCCTGATCGGCATGACGTAAAAGGGTTTCGGCATCTTCATTGTCGTCGGGGAACAAGGTGACGCCGATACTGGCAAACACATTGACGTCCTTGCCATGCAGCGAGTACGGGGCCGAAATGGCGCCGAGCACCCGGTTCAACGCCGCACGCAGTTCCGATAGATCTCGCACGTAGCGCAACACCAGCACAAACTCGTCACCGGCCAACCGTGCCACCACATCTTCGCCGCGAACGATGGTTCGCAAACGCTTGGCCACTTCGACCAACAGCAGATCGCCGCTGGCATGCCCGTAGCCATCGTTGACCGCTTTGAAACCGTCGAGATCGAGCATGCAAACTGCCAGCGGGATGTTTTCGTGACGGGAAAACTCCAACGCCTGATCCAGCAAATCCGAGAGAAACGCGCGATTCGGCAGCCCGGTCAGCACGTCATGCCCCACCCGCCATTGCAGTGAATGCAGCAACTGGCGTTTTTCGCTGATGTCGAAACGAATCGAAAGATAACGGTCAACCCGCCCGGTGGCGTCATCGAGCACCGGCACCATGGTGCTGTCGACCCAATACAGGCTGCCGTCCTTGGCGCGATTACAAATCTCGCCTTTCCAGACCTTGCCCAAGGCGATGGTGCGCCACATCGCCGCGAAGAAATCGGCGGAGTGCAGACCCGAGTTGAGGAGACGATGGTTCTGCCCGAGAAGTTCTTCGCGGCTGTAGCCGGATACGGCACAGAACTGATCATTGACGTGGGTGATCCGGCCGCTCAGATCGGTCTCGGAAAAAATCGCGGCGGCATCCACGGCCCTGCGGTATTTCTCATCCATGAGTCAGGCTCGCTGTGGCTAGCGGTGATACCGCTCGACCAGTGCAGGATGCCCGGAAGAGATGTTTGAATAGATAATGCGCAGCAACACGATATCACTCCATGAACAGCGTTTGATGGCCTCCTGACAGCAGAGATCAACTAACCTTAAAGGCCCCAAATCTCCATTTCGCGCGGCGATTCTACGAAACGCATCACATTTTGCAAAGCAAGGTGATGGATCATGCAGTTGTCTAATGCAAAAATCTATCGTTAAGTTCTTGATTCTAAATGGGAATTAAGCGATGCAAATTTCAAGTTTGGGTGCGGCCATTCGGCGCTACCGCAAGGTCGCTGGGCTTACTCAGGCTGAACTCGGTGAAAAAACCGGTTTTGACCCCAAAACCATCAGCCGCTTCGAAACCGGCACCTACACCCCCAGCATAGAAACCTTGTTCCTGTTTGCCGATGTGTTGGGTGTGAAGCTGAAAGCCTTTTTCGCAGATTTAGGCGATGAAGATGAACAGCGGGCGTATCTGTTCGGTGTCATACATAAAGCCACCCCGAAGGATCTGGGAAAGCTGATTGCAGCGGTTGACCAGGCCTTGTCCAAGCCTTAGCACCAAAAATAAAAAAGGAGGCCGAGCTGTCGCACTCGACAGCTCGGCCTCCTTTTATATGTTCGCACTGAAAAGCGGAAACGAGAAAACACCGCCCTGGACGAGATCCATGGCAGAGCAACAGGTATGTGTTTTTGAGACAGGTAACGCGAAAGAGGATTCGCGGTGCGTTATGGAGGCAACCCCACCAGCCACACCCCGGCACACAATGTTCCCGCTGTGGCTGCTTCCTTCCGGATCTGACCAGGTTCACGGGTAATCGTTGCGGGGGGACCGATGGGGTCACCATAACGACGCTCACCTGACGGCGAGCCGCGCCATTGTACCTATCTGAGACGAAGTTACAACCGTTCGGGCGGATTAAAAATATGTGCCGCTTCAAGGACATGCATATCTCTTGAAAAGATCGCGACCTGTAGCAGCTGGCGTAGCCTGCGTTCGGCTGCGCAGCAGTCGTCAGTACGGTGATCGTGGTTTGCCTGAAAAACCGCACGGTCTGTTTTTACGGCTGCTGCGCAGCCGGACGCGGCCTCGCAGGCTCGACCGCTGCTACATTAAGTGAGCGCCGTGGCGGGGGGTTACAAGTCCTGCAACACCTCATCCGCCCGGCCGCCCTCCTGCTGGATCACCAGATGGATGAAGTGCAGCTTGGCGATCACTGCCGGCGGCAGGACAAACGGATAGAAATCCGGCTGCCCCATGCTGCGCGACAACTCATTGAGCATGCCCGCCAGTTCGATCCACGCATTGACGAACGACAGGAACGCCGCGCCGCCGGGATGCTGTGGGTCGTAGAGGGTGCTTGGAGGAAACGGCTGATAGTCGAAATCCATCTCCCGGGCACTCATTCCGAACCCCAACGCCGTATCCACTGCATCCATCATGTGCAGGTAGTGAGCCCAGGTTTCGGCCCAATCCTCCCATGGATGCATGGTCGCGTAGGCGCTGACGTAATGTTGCTGCCAATCGAGCGGTGCGCCTTGCTGATAATGCCGTTCGAGAGCGTCGGTGTAGCTGGCGCGCTCGTCGCCGAACAGGCTGCGAAATGGTTCCAGCCATTGGCTGTTGGCGATCAACCGATCCCAGTAGTAATGCCCGACTTCATGCCGAAAATGCCCGAGCAGCGTGCGATAAGGTTCGTGCATCTGCACCCGAACCTGCTCGCGATGAGCGTCGTCGGCTTCCTTGATATCGAGGGTGATCAGACCGTTGGCGTGACCGGTGGTTGGCGGCTTGCCTTCGAGGTCGACACCAATGAAATCGAAAGCCAGCCCCGTCTCTTCGTCCACGGTTTTGGGAATCACCTGTAAACCCAGGCTGACCAACTGTGCGACCAGTCGCCGCTTGGCCGTTTCAACCTTGCGCCAGCGTTCGTGGTTTTCGGCAATCGACAGGTCGGGAATGGTGTGGTTCAGGCTACAGGCGATGCATAGCGCATCGTGGTCATTGGCGGGCAATAGCCAATTGCACGCGGCCGGGGAATCGAGGTTGGCGCAGCGGCGAAAGCCCCCGGCGTCGGGATCGGCGTCGAGCAACCAGGTATCAGCCTGCAAGCCGGACTGCAGCGACGACAGGCGGCTTTGCTCCGGTTGATAACCCAAGGCCGCGGAACACGCCAGACACTGGCTGTTGCGAAAAAACAGCGACTGCCCGCAACGGCACTGCCAGACCTTGCTGTTGCGCGAGCTTTCGCCGATGAAAGGCGCGGCGATGCGTGAACTGAGCTGTTCGAAGAAGCGGTACATGACGATCTCTCCCTGAGGCTTGCCAAGACTAGATCATTACTCGCGGATGATCGTTCCCACGCTCTGCGTGGGAATGCCGCCCCCGGACGCTCCGCGTCCGCTGTGACGCAGAGCGTCACGGGATGCGTTACCACGCGGAGCGTGGGAACGATCGACTAAACAGAAATATCGTGCTTCTTCAGGAACTCGACAAACGCTTCTTCATCGAGCACTTTCAATCCCAGCTCATTCGCCTTCGTCAACTTGGAACCTGCACCCGGCCCAGCGACCACACAATGAGTCTTGGCCGACACCGAGCCCGCCACCTTGGCACCGAGGCTTTCAAGTTTGTCCTTGGCGATGTCGCGGCTCATCAACTCCAGCGAACCGGTCAGCACCCAGGTCTGCCCGGCCAGCGGCAAGCCTTCGACGACTTTCTTCTCGCTCTGCCAATGCATGCCAAAATCGCGCAGCTGTTTCTCGGCGGCTTCGGCAATCTGGCGATTTTGCGCAACCGCAAAAAACTCTCGAACCGAAGTGGCCTGTTTTTCCGGCAGTGCCTGGCGCATATCCAGCCAGTCGGCGCTGAAAACACCTTCAAGTGAACCAAACTTGTCCGCCAGCTTCTGCGCCCCGCCCGGCCCGACCGAAGGGATGTGCAGCTTGTCGAGGAAGCCACCCAACGTAGTGCTGGCGGAAAACTCGGCGCCGAGCTCTCCCTGATCCTGAATCTGCATGCCGTGCTTGAGCAGATCCTTGATCACCTGCTGGTTATGCGCATCTTCGAAGAAGCTGTGAATCTCATGAGCCACTTCCAGACCCACATCCGGCAAATACGTAAGCACTTGCGGCAAGGCTTGCTGAACCCGCTCCAGCGAGCCGAGAGAACGCGCCAGTACCTTCGCCGTCTCTTCGCCGACATCGGGAATCCCGAGGGCGTAGATGAAGCGCGCCAGGCTTGGGTGCTTGCTGTCTTCGATGGCGCTGAGCAGGTTCTTGCTCGACAACTCGGCAAAGCCTTCCAGATCGACAATCTGCTCGAACGTCAGCGCGTACAAATCAGCCGGCGAACTCACCAGTCCTTCGTCCACCAGTTGCTCAACGCTCTTTTCGCCCAGGCCTTCGATGTCCATGGCGCGACGGGAGACGAAGTGAATGATGGCCTGCTTGAGTTGCGCACCGCACGCCAGACGACCGACGCAGCGGTACACCGCGCCTTCGCTGACGGTCTCGCGACCTTTGCTGCGCTTGACCAGTTGCGTGCGCTCGACATGCGAGCCGCAGACCGGGCATTTCTCGGGAATCTGTACTGGCCGTGCGTCGTCCGGACGGCGCTCGATGACCACTTGCACCACCTGCGGAATGACATCACCAGCGCGGCGAATGATCACCGTGTCGCCAATCATCAGGCCCAGGCGCGCCACTTCGTCCATATTGTGCAACGTCGCGTTGGCCACGGTCACACCCGCGACCTTGACCGGCTTCAAGCGCGCCACCGGCGTCACTGCACCGGTACGACCGACCTGGAATTCCACATCGAGCAATTCAGTGAGTTCTTCCATCGCCGGGAATTTGTGCGCGATCGCCCAGCGCGGTTCACGAGCACGGAAACCCAGCTCACGCTGGGAGGCAATGCTGTTGACCTTGAACACGACGCCGTCGATTTCGTAGGGCAGCGAATTTCGGCGCTCACCGATGTCGCGGTAATAATCCAGGCATTCAGCGATGCCGTGAGCCAGTTTCAACTCATGGCTGATCGGCATGCCCCAAGCCTTGAGCTGCTTGAGATTGCCAATGTGCGTATCCGCAATGTCGGCCGAAATCTGACCGAGGCCATAGCAGCAGAACTCCAGCGGACGGTTGGCGGTGATCTTCGAATCGAGCTGGCGCAAGCTACCCGCCGCCGCGTTGCGCGGATTGGCGAAAGTCTTGCCGCCGACTTCCAGCTGCGTGGCGTTGAGGCGCTCGAAACCGGCCTTGGACATGAACACTTCGCCGCGCACTTCCAGGGTCGCTGGCCAGCCAGTACCGTGCAGCTTGAGCGGAATGTTGCGCACGGTACGGACATTGACGCTGATGTCTTCGCCAGTGGTGCCGTCGCCACGAGTCGCGCCGCGCACCAATACGCCATCCTGATACAACAAACTGACCGCCAGGCCATCGAGTTTGGGTTCACAGCTGTATTCCACCGCCGCGCCGCCGAACAAGTCGCCCACCGGCAGGTCGAGACCTTCGGTTACCCGCCGATCGAACTCACGCATGTCGGTTTCTTCGAAGGCGTTGCCGAGGCTGAGCATCGGCACTTCGTGACGCACCTGTGTGAACGCCGACAGCGCCGCACTGCCGACGCGCTGGGTTGGCGAGTCGCTGGTGATCAGTTCGGGATGGGCCGCTTCGAGGGCCTTGAGCTCGTGGAACAACCGGTCGTATTCGGCGTCCGGAATGCTCGGCTCGTCCAGCACGTGGTAGCGATAGTTGTGCTGATCGAGTTCAGCGCGCAGCTCTAGAATGCGGTTTTTGGCGGCGGTCATGGGTGTTCTCTCATAAAGCAAAAGAGCAGCCGAGGCTGCTCAATTTTCTAATCACGATAGCCTGATGGCTTGCACTTTGTGGCGAGGGGGCTTGCCCCCGTTCGGCTGCGAAGCAGTCGTAAAACCAGAGAGTGCGATGTATTTGAATAACGGAGCTACCTAAATGAAGGGGCTGCTTCGCAGCCCAACGGGGGCAAGCCCCCTCGCCACAAGAGCCCGCTCCAACCTTTTGAATCAACGTTTCTGGGTCAGGGCGCGGCGTTCGAATTCAACGATGCGCTGACGGTAATGCTCAATCGTCTGGGCGGTGAGCACGCTGCGCTGGTCGTCTTTCAGTTCGCCGTTCAGCTCCTGGGACAGTTTGCGCGCCGCGGCCACCATCACGTCGAAGGCTTGCTTGGGATGACGCGGGCCTGGCAGACCGAGGAAGAAGCTCACTGCCGGTGTGCTGAAGTGGTCGATGTCGTCCAGATCGAAAACGCCCGGCTTGACCGCATTGGCCATCGAGAACAGGACTTCGCCATTGCCAGCCATGCTTTCATGGCGGTGGAAGATGTCCATCTCGCCGAAACGCAGACCGCTTTCCAGAATGTTCTGCAACAGCGCCGGGCCTTTGAAGCCGGCGGCGTCGCGGCAGATCACGCTGATCACCAGCACTTCTTCGGCTTGCGGTTGTTCCTTCTCGCTGGTCGAACTCGACGCCTTGGTGTCATCCGGGAAATCGTCGTCCCGACTGCTGAAGCTCGGGCCGCCGTCCAGATCCAGACTGAGGTTCATGTCGCCTTGCGAAGGCTCGCCATGGCCACGCTTGCCGCGCTTGGAACCCGACTCACGCGGCTCACGGGCAGGCATGCTCACCGACGGCAGATCGTGCTCGTCCAGTTGCGGCTCTTTATGCGTATCCAGCACACGGGGCGGGCCCAACAGCTCGGCGCTGGTGTCCTCGTCCGGCAAGTTGGACAAACTTCGGTCGAGACGGAATTTCAGTTTCCCCTTGCCGCCGCGCATGCGACGCCAGCCATCGAAAAGAATACCGGCAATGACAATAATGCCGATGACGATCAGCCACTCGCGCAGACCGATTTCCATGTAATCCCGTGCCTCTATAAAAAATGCTGAAAAATAAGGGGTTTACATTGTGTAAACCGCTTTAAAACGTGGCGCCAACTCTATGTTCTGACAGGCGTTTTGCCCACGTATACGAAAAATTGACATTAAACTAGCACGACCAAAGGCAACTTTACACCGTCTGTCACAATGGCTTGCGCGAATATGTCGATTGGCCAGCAAGTCAGGACAGGTAAATAAGTCCTACAACTCACAAATACCTCTCCTACAAACGCCGACTCAGGCATCCACCATCGCCATCGCCTCCTCGACATCCACTGCCACCAGACGCGAGCAACCCGGCTCGTGCATCGTCACCCCCATCAGTTGCTCGGCCATTTCCATGGCGATCTTGTTGTGGGTGATATAGATGAACTGCACCGTCTGCGACATCTCCTTGACCAGCCGTGCGTAGCGTCCAACGTTAGCGTCATCCAATGGCGCGTCAACCTCATCGAGCATGCAAAACGGCGCCGGATTCAACTTGAAGATGGCAAAAACCAGAGCCAGGGCTGTCAGGGCTTTTTCGCCACCGGAGAGCAAATGGATGGTGCTGTTCTTCTTTCCTGGCGGCTGCGCCATGATCGTTACCCCTGTATCGAGTAGATCTTCGCCCGTCAGTTCCAAATACGCGCGTCCTCCACCGAAAACTTTTGGGAAAAGGGCCTGTAAACCGCCATTGATCTGATCAAAGGTATCTTTGAAGCGGTTTCGGGTTTCCTTGTCGATCTTGCGAATCACGTTCTCGAGCGTGTCCAGCGCTTCCACCAAATCGTCGTTCTGCGCATCCAGATAACGTTTACGCTCGGATTGTTGCTGGTATTCGTCGATGGCCGCCAGGTTGATCGCACCGAGACGCTGAATTCGCGCGGCGATGCGTTCGAGTTCTTCTTCAGCGTCCTTCTCGTTGGCGTCGGCCACCAGGGTGGCAAGCACGCCGTGGAGGTCGTAACCGTCTTCCAGCAACTGATCTTCCAAGGTCTTGCGGCGCACGGTCAGAGCCTGCCATTCCATGCGCTGGGTTTCCATCTGCCCCCGAATCAACTGCGATTGCTGCTCGGCCTGGTTGCGACGTTTTTCCGCATCGCGCAATTCGCGGTCAGCGTCTTCCAGAGCGATCTGCGCCGTCTTGAGTTCTTCGTCGACGGTCATGCGCTTGTCGAGCAGTTCTTCAAGTTTCAACCGCAGTTCTTCCAGCGGCGCCTCGCCCTCTTCCAGGTTGAGACTGAGCTGTTCGCGCTTCTCGGTCAGGCGCTCGGATTGCATTTCCAGCCGTTCCAGCGCCTGACGCGTCGAGTCGTGCTGTGCCTTGAGCGACCCCAGACGCACCGCCAGTTGATGGGCGTGATCCTTGTGCTGCCGGGCTTCCTGCCGCACCCGATCAAGTCGCTCGCGCAAGCTGTCACGCTGGGCCAGCAGTAACTCGCGCTGCTCGGTGTCCAGCGCCATGCTGTCGAGGGCTTCCTGCAATTGCAGACGCGCCTCGCCGATATTTTCGTGCTCCAGAGCGCGTTGCTCAGCCAACTCCGTGAGCTCTTCGTCCAGGCGTGTACGGCGCAAGGTCAGTTGTTCGGCCTTGGCTTTGCCGGCGGACAACTGGGCTTTCAACTCACCTTGCTGACGGGCTTCGTCTTGCAGCAGTCGGCGCAGATGCTCGCGACCGTTCTCCTGCTGACGCTGTTGCGCCCTGAGATTCTGAAGTTGGGTTTCCAGGGTTTCGACCGTAGCTTCGCGCTCTTCGCGCTCAAGGTCCAAACGCTGGATTTCCTGACCACGAGCCAGCACGCCGCTTTCCGCTTCGCTGGCACGGCGGACACGTAAAAAGTGCCGACCGACCCAATAACCATCGCGACTGATCAGGCTTTCGCCAGGTGCCAATTGACCACGCAAGGCCAAAGCCTGTTCAAGACTGTCGACCGGTTTGACCTGCCCCAGCCATGGCGACAAATCAATCTGCGCCTCGACCTTATCGAGCAAGCTGCTCGCCACTCGCACGCCATCGCTGCCGGGACTGAGCAAGCGTAAATCGCCCTGGGCAAACCCGGCCAGATCGAAATCGCCGAAGTCATCCACCAGCACCGCTTGCAGGTCGGCGCCGAGCACGGTTTCTACCGCCAACTCCCAACCGGCGTCGACTTTCAGGCCTTCGGCCAGACGCGGTCGGTCGGCCAGATTCTGTTCACGCAACCATTCGGCGGTGCCGGTGCCCGGATCGAGTGCGGCTTGTTGCAAGGCTTCAAGGGAGGCGAGACGACCGTTCAGACGCTGTAAATCGCCTTGGGCCTGTTGCTGCGCCGTCAGCGCGTGCTGCAATTCCTGACGCAGTTGTTCAAGCTTTTCGACCTGAGCTTGTTCACTGGTCTGCAAATCCTCAAGCGTCGCTTCGGATTCAGCGAGCTGCTCGCTGAGTTCCATGATCGCCGCGTCTTCCGGGTCTGCCGAGAGCAACGCGCGCTCCTCGCCCAGACGCTTCTGACGATCGGCCAAACGCTCCATGCTGGTTTCCAGCTGCTGGATGCGCGACTGCTGAACTTCGGATTGGCGACGCGGTTCGGCGGCCGTCAGGTTGAAGGTGTCCCATTGCTCTTGCCAGGCGTGCATGGTGGTTTCGGATTCTTCCAGCGCGGCGGCAGCCTCTTCGGCGGCGGCGCTGGTGACTTCCTGTTCGGGGGTGAGCATGTCCAGCTCTTCGCCCAAGGTCAGCAGCAAGGTGCGGTCGTGACCCAGGTGCGACTCGGTTTCCAGACGCGCCCGCTCGGCTTCTTTCAGATCGTCCTGCAGTTGGCGCAGGCGTTGTTGACCGTGCTGGATGCTCTGTTCGACCCGGGCAATGTCGCCACCGACCGAATAGAAGCGCCCCTGCACCAGATTGAAGCGTTCGGACAGGTCGTGGTGCCCGTCCCGCAAGCGTTCGATAGCCGCATCGGCGTTACGCTGCTCGGCCACCAGCGCTTCGAAGGTGACTTCCTGATTGCCGATGATCGCTTCGCGCTGACCGACCTGTTCATTCAACGCCTGCCAGCGCAGGGCCGACAGTTGGGCCTTGAGCTGACGCTCCTCGCCTTTGTATTCCTGATACTTCTTGGCGGCCTCGGCCTGGCGGTACAAGCGTTCAAGCTGGCGCTCGAGCTCTTCGCGCAGGTCGGTCAGGCGGGCCAGGTTTTCGTGGGTGCGGCGGATGCGGTTTTCGGTCTCGCGCCGGCGCTCCTTGTACTTGGAGATGCCCGCCGCCTCTTCAATAAAGTTGCGCAGGTCTTCGGGCTTTGACTCGATCAGCTTGGAGATCATCCCCTGCTCGATAATCGAGTAGCTGCGCGGGCCCAGGCCGGTACCGAGAAAGATGTCAGTGATATCGCGACGGCGGCATTTGGTGCCGTTGAGGTAGTAAGTGGTCTGGCTGTCGCGGGTCACTTTGCGGCGAATGGAAATTTCCGCGTAGGCCGCGTATTCGCCGAGCAGGGTGCCGTCGGAGTTATCGAACACCAGCTCGATGCTCGCCTGGCTCACCGGTTTTCGGCTGGTCGAGCCGTTGAAGATGACGTCGGTCATCGACTCGCCGCGCAGGTTCTTGGCCGAACTCTCGCCCATCACCCAGCGCACGGCGTCGATGATGTTCGACTTGCCGCAACCATTGGGCCCGACCACCGCCGCCATGTTACTGGGGAAGTTCACCGTGGTCGGGTCGACGAAGGACTTGAACCCCGCCAGCTTGATGCACTTTAGCCGCACGCTCAGGCGTCCGTCAGGGCAGAAACCACCAGATCACTGCTGCGCTGGGCATACGCCGTCAGCACAAGGCGGATCTGCGGAAAATCACGGGCCAGCACGGCGGCGAGCAAGCGTTCGAACAGTTCGAGGAACTCGCTCATCGAGGCTTTGCGCTGATCCAGGGCGAGGAAATACGCGCGGCTCATCGCCGGCTGCAGATTCTCGACGGTTTCCTGCAAGTACGGGTTGTTGGCGAACGGGTACGCGGCGCGCATCACACTGAAGCTGTCATCGACAAAGGTGCGAATGTCCTGGCGCTCATAGCTGGCCGTCAGACGCTGCTGGATTTGCACGAACGGCGCCATGTCGGCCTGGACTTGCCAGCCGCTGGCCACTGCATTGCCCAGCAGGATGTAAAGCTCGCTCATCAGCGTGCACAGGCTCTGGACCTTGTGGGCCGTCAGCTCGGTCACATGGGCGCCACGTCGCGGCAGGATCGCGATCAAGTGGCGGCGCTCGAGGATCAGCAAGGCTTCACGGACCGAACCGCGGCTGACATTGAGGGCCAGCGTGACCTTCTGTTCCTGGATGCGCTCCCCGGGCTTCATTTCGCCGCGAATGATACGTTCGGCGAGGTGGTGAGCAATTTGCTCGGCGAGGCTGTCCGGCGCCTTGAACGTCATGGTTGTCCTTCAAACTCTTCGATTTGCACAAGCGGCGCAGTGTAGCGCAATTGATACGACATGGCGGAGTGCCCACTCAGCGGTTTTTGGCACGAATCCAGCAAAAAGCAGGCTATCCCGAGAGGGTCAATAATGAAGGAACGAGTCGTTGATCGACAAAATGCTATTTCCTGACCTTTAAGTCAGAAAATCATTGACCGAAAAGTCAGACCTGATAAATTCGGTTCAAGTCGGTTAACAACAATAATGAGTCTGCGAGGCCTTCCGTGATCCAGTTTTTACTTAACCAGGAACTCCGTAGCGAGCACGCCCTGGACCCAAACCTGACCGTGCTCAATTACCTGCGCGACCATGTGGGCAAACCCGGCACCAAAGAAGGCTGCGCCAGCGGTGACTGCGGCGCCTGCACCGTGGTGGTTGGCGAGCTGCAAACGGATGACGATGGCCGCGAACACATTCGCTATCGCAGCCTCAACTCGTGCCTGACGTTCGTTTCGTCATTGCACGGCAAACAATTGATCAGTGTCGAAGACCTCAAGCACCAAGGCGAGCTGCACAGCGTGCAAAAAGCCATGGTCGAGTGCCACGGCTCGCAATGCGGTTTTTGCACACCCGGTTTCGTCATGTCGCTGTTCGCGCTGCAAAAGAACAGCGATCAACCGGATGCTCATAAAGCTCACGAAGCACTGGCCGGCAACCTCTGTCGCTGCACTGGCTATCGGCCGATTCTGGCGGCCGCCGAACAATCCTGCTGCGGCAAGCAAACGGACCAGTTCGACGCCCGTGAAGCCGACACCATCGCTCGCCTGAAGGCCATCGCCCCCACCGATATCGGCGAACTCAACAGTGGCGACAAACGCTGCCTGGTGCCGCTGACCGTGGCCGATCTGGCTGACCTCTATGACGCCTATCCACAAGCCCGCCTGCTGGCCGGCGGTACGGACCTGGCGCTGGAAGTCACACAGTTCCACCGCACCCTGCCGGTGATGATCTACGTCGGCAATGTCGCCGAGATGAAGCGCATCGATCGCTTTGACGATCGCCTGGAAATCGGCGCCGCCACCACCCTCTCCGATTGCTATGAGGCCTTGAAAGCCGAGTACCCGGACTTCGGCGAACTGCTGCAACGCTTTGCTTCCCTGCAGATCCGCAACCAGGGCACCCTCGGCGGCAACATCGGCAATGCCTCGCCGATCGGTGACTCCCCGCCCCTGCTGATTGCCCTCGGTGCGCAGATCGTTTTGTGCAAAGGCGAAGTCCGCCGCACGATGGCGCTGGAAGATTACTTCATCGATTACCGGGTCACCGCCCGTCAGGAAAGCGAGTTCATCGAAAAGATCATCGTGCCGCGTGCCAGCGCCGAACAACTGTTCCGCGCCTACAAAGTCTCCAAGCGTCTGGACGATGACATTTCCGCCGTTTGCGCCGCGTTCAACCTGCGCATCGACAACGGCGTGATCGCCGACGCTCGCGTAGCGTTCGGCGGCATGGCCGCGATTCCGAAACGTGCGAATAACTGCGAAACGGTGTTGCTCGGCGCGCCATTCAATCACGACACCGTTGAACGCGCCTGCGCTGCACTCGCCGAAGATTTCACACCGCTCTCGGACTTCCGCGCCAGCAAGGAATACCGCCTGCTCAGCGCGCAGAACCTGTTGCGTAAATACTTCATCGAACTGCAAACACCGCACATCGAGACTCGGGTGACCGCTTATGTCTAATCATCACGCTGTAGAGAAGACCCAAGCCGAATTGGCTGAACTGTTCGCCAAGGACCTGACCACCGGTGTCGGCCGCAGCGTCAAGCACGACAGCGCCGCCAAGCACGTGTCCGGTGAAGCGCAGTACATCGACGACCGGCTGGAATTTCCGAACCAGTTGCACGTTTACGCACGCCTGTCGGACCGTGCCCACGCGAAAATCATCAGCATCGACACCAAGCCCTGCTACGCCTTCGAAGGCGTGCGCATCGCCATTACCCACGAAGACGTGCCAGGCCTGAAAGACATCGGCCCCTTGCTGCCGGGCGACCCATTGCTGGCCATCGATGACGTGCAATTCGTCGGTCAACCGGTACTGGCCGTTGCGGCGAAAGACCTGGAAACCGCACGCAAAGCCGCGATGGCCGCGATCATCGAATACGAAGACCTCGAACCCGTTCTGGACGTGGTTGAAGCCCTGCGCAAACGCCATTTCGTGCTCGACAGCCACACGCATCAGCGCGGTGATTCGGCCGCTGCCTTGGCCACGGCGGAACATCGTATCCAGGGCACATTGCACATCGGCGGCCAGGAACACTTCTATCTGGAAACCCAGATCTCTTCGGTGATGCCGACCGAAGACGGCGGCATGATCGTCTACTGCTCGACGCAGAACCCCACCGAAGTGCAGAAGCTCGTCGCCGAAGTGCTCGATGTGTCGATGAACAAAATCGTCGTCGACATGCGCCGCATGGGCGGTGGTTTCGGCGGCAAGGAAACCCAGGCCGCGAGCCCCGCGTGCCTGTGCGCAGTGATCGCGCACCTCACCGGCCAGCCGACCAAGATGCGCCTGCCGCGGGTCGAAGACATGCTGATGACCGGCAAGCGTCACCCGTTCTACATCGAGTACGACGTGGGCTTCGACAGCACTGGTCGGCTGCATGGCATTGCCCTGGAACTGGCCGGTAACTGCGGTTGCTCGCCGGACCTCTCGGCATCGATTGTCGACCGCGCGATGTTCCATGCCGACAACTCTTATTACCTGGGCGACGCGACCATCAACGGTCATCGCTGCAAGACCAACACCGCGTCGAACACCGCTTACCGTGGTTTCGGCGGCCCGCAAGGCATGGTCGCCATCGAAGAAGTGATGGACGCCATCGCCCGCCATCTGGGCCTTGATCCGCTAGCGGTGCGCAAGGCCAACTACTACGGCAAGACCGAGCGCAACGTCACCCATTACTACCAGACCGTCGAGCACAACATGCTCGAGGAAATGACCGCCGAACTTGAAGAAAGCAGCCAGTACGCCGAACGCCGCGAAGCGATTCGTCGCTACAACGCCAACAGCCCGATCCTGAAAAAAGGCCTGGCGCTGACCCCGGTGAAATTCGGTATTTCCTTCACCGCCAGCTTCCTCAACCAGGCCGGTGCGCTGATCCACGTCTACACCGACGGCAGCATCCACCTGAACCATGGCGGCACCGAAATGGGCCAGGGCCTGAACACCAAAGTCGCGCAGGTCGTGGCTGAAGTGTTCCAGGTGGAAATGGACCGTGTGCAGATCACCGCGACCAACACCGACAAGGTGCCGAACACCTCGCCGACCGCCGCTTCCAGTGGCGCTGACCTGAACGGTAAAGCCGCACAGAACGCAGCTGAGATTATCAAGAAGCGCCTGGTGGAGTTTGCCGCGCGGCAGTACAAAGTCAGCGAAGAAGACGTGGAATTCCACAACGGTCATGTTCGCGTTCGCGATCACATCCTGACGTTTGAAGCGCTGATCCAGCAGGCGTATTTCGCCCAGGTTTCGCTGTCGAGCACCGGGTTCTACAAAACTCCGAAAATCTTCTACGACCGTAGCCAGGCGCGGGGCCGGCCGTTCTATTACTACGCCTTCGGCGCAGCGTGCTGCGAGGTGATCATCGACACCCTCACCGGCGAGTACAAAATGCTGCGCACCGATATCCTCCACGACGTCGGCGACTCACTGAACCCGGCGATCGACATCGGTCAGGTCGAGGGTGGTTTCATCCAGGGCATGGGGTGGCTGACCATGGAAGAACTGGTGTGGAACAACAAGGGCAAACTGATGACCAACGGCCCGGCCAGCTACAAGATCCCGGCGGTGGCGGACATGCCGCTGGACCTGCGAGTGAAGCTGGTGGAAAACCGTAAAAACCCGGAAGACACGGTGTTCCACTCCAAGGCTGTGGGTGAGCCGCCGTTCATGCTCGGCATCGCTGCGTGGTGTGCGATCAAGGACGCCGTGGCCAGTCTGGGGGACTACAAGCATCAACCGAAAATCGATGCGCCGGCGACGCCGGAGCGGGTGTTGTGGGGCTGTGAGCAGATGCGGCAGTTGAAGGTGGCGAAGGCTGTTGAAGCCGAGGCTGAGTTGGCTTCGCTCTAAACAGCGGCGCGGCCGTCATCGCCAGCAGGCTGGCTCCCACAGGATTTGCGTATGTGGACACCACAAACCCTGTGGGAGCTAGCCTGCTAGCGATGACGGCCGAACAGACAACAGAAATGTTGAGGTGAATATGTACAACTGGATCGACGCCCTCGCCGACCTGCAATCCCGGGGTGAACCCTGCGTGTTGGTCACCATCATCGAAGAGCTCGGCTCGACGCCGCGTAATGCCGGCTCGAAGATGGTCATCAGCGCCAACCAGACCTTCGACACCATCGGTGGCGGGCATCTGGAATACAAGGCCATGCAAATCGGCCGCGAGATGCTGGCCAGCGGCAAGCAGGACACGCACCTTGAACGCTTCAGCCTCGGCGCCAGCCTGGGACAATGCTGCGGCGGCGTGACCGTATTACTGTTCGAACCGATGGGCCAGGTTCAGGCGCAGGTCGCCGTGTTCGGTGCCGGCCACGTCGGCCGGGCGCTGGTGCCGCTGCTCGCCAGCCTGCCCTGCCGGGTGCGCTGGATCGATTCGCGGGAAGCCGAATTCCCGGAACAGATCCCCCACGGCGTACGCAAAATCGTCACCGAAGAACCGGTGGACGAAATCGATGACCTGCCCGCTGGCAGCTACTGCATCGTCATGACCCACAATCACCAACTCGACCTCGAACTCACCGCTGCGATCCTCAAGCGCAACGACTTCGCCTACTTCGGCCTGATCGGTTCGAAGACCAAACGGGTGAAATTCGAACACCGCTTGCGTGACCGTGGTTTCGACAGCGCCGTGCTGCAACGCATGCGCTGCCCGATGGGCATCGGCGAAGTCAAAGGCAAGTTGCCTGTGGAAATCGCCATCTCCATCGCCGGCGAAATCATCGCTACCTATAACGCCAATTTCGGCCAGCACACTGCCCGCGCCGGATCATCGATCGCCAAACTGCTGCCTGCCTCACGCCGCAACCAGGCTTCGAACCAAGCCACGAATTGAGAACGACAATGCCTTTGACTCGCAAAGCCTACCGCGCCGCCATTCTGCACAGCATCGCCGACCCCGCCGAAGTGGGCATCGAAGCCTCTTATGAGTATTTCGAAGACGGCTTGCTGGTGGTCGATAACGGCCAGATCAGCGCCCTTGGTCACGCCAGCGACTTGCTGCCGACCCTGCCAGCCGATATCCAGATCACGCATTATCAGGACGCGCTGATCACCCCGGGCTTCATCGACACCCACATTCACTTGCCGCAAACCGGCATGGTCGGCGCCTACGGCGAACAGCTGCTGGACTGGCTCAACACCTACACCTTCCCGTGCGAAAGCCAGTTTGCCGACAAGGATCACGCTGACGAAGTCGCGGACATTTTCATCAAGGAACTGCTGCGCAACGGCACCACTACGGCCCTGGTGTTCGGCAGCGTGCATCCGCAATCGGTGAACTCGTTCTTTGAAGCCGCCGAACAGCTGGACCTGCGGATGATTGCCGGCAAGGTGATGATGGACCGCAACGCGCCGGACTACCTGACCGACACCGCCGAAACAAGCTACGTCGAAAGCAAGGCGCTGATCGAACGCTGGCACGGCAAGGGTCGCCTGCACTACGCAGTCACCCCGCGCTTCGCCCCGACCAGCACCCCGGAACAGCTGACCCTCGCCGGCCAGTTGCTCAGCGAATTCCCGGATCTGTACATGCAGACCCACATCAGCGAAAACCTCAAGGAAATCGAGTGGGTCAAGGAACTGTTCCCGGAGCGCAAGGGCTACCTGGACGTCTATGACCACTACAAACTGCTCGGCGAACGTTCGGTATTCGCCCACGGCGTGCATCTGTGCGATGACGAATGCGCGCGACTGGCGGAAACCGGCTCGGCGATCGCCTTTTGCCCGACGTCGAACTTCTTCCTCGGCAGCGGCCTGTTCAACCTGCCGATGGCCGAGAAGCACAAGTTGAATGTGGGCATCGGTACGGATGTCGGTGGCGGCACCAGTTTCTCGCTCCTGCAAACGCTGAACGAAGCGTACAAGGTGATGCAGCTGCAAGGTGCGCGACTGAGCCCGTTCAAATCGTTGTACCTGGCGACCCTCGGCGGTGCTCGTGCGCTGCGTCTGGAAGACAAGATCGGCACCCTGCAACCGGGCACTGATGCGGACTTCCTGGTACTGGACTACAACGCCACGCCACTGCTGAGCTATCGCTTGAAGCAGGCCAACAACATTGCCGAGACGTTGTTTGTGTTGATGACGCTGGGGGATGACCGGACGGTGTTGCAGACGTATGCGGCGGGGAATCAGGTGCATCAGCGCTAGTTTTCTTCGGGCATAAAAAATCCCCCGTACTCTTCAGTCCGGGGGATTGATCGTTCCCACGCTCCGCGTGGGAATGCAGCCCGGGACGCTCCGCGTCCCAATCCAGAACCGAACGCAGAGCGTCCGTTGAGGCATTCCCACGCAGAGCGTGGGAACGATCAGTGTCAGGAAGTCAGAGTTTCGCAGCAGGCCGCCCTGGCTTTTTGGTCTGCAACAAATGCGAGAACACCGCATGCAAATCATCCGACGCGCTTTCTTCGTCGAGGTTGAGTTTGCTGTCGATGTGATCCATGTGATGCATCATCAGATCCACCGCCAGCTCAGCGTTGCGCGCTTCGATGGCGTCGATCAGCTGGGTGTGCTCGTCGTAGGAACAGTGGGAGCGATTGCCGCTTTCATACTGGGCGATGATCAACGACGTCTGGGACACCAGGCTGCGCTGGAAGCTGATCAACGGCGCGTTTTTCGCCGCTTCGGCCAACTTCAAGTGAAACTCGCCCGACAGACGAATACCGGCGCCGCGATCGCCACGGGAGAAGCTGTCGCGTTCGTCGTTGACCATCTGGCGCAACTCGGCAATCTGCTCGGCAGTGGCGTGCTGCACCGCCAATTCAGTGATCGCGCGCTCCACCAGACGCCGGGCCATGAACACCTGGCGAGCTTCTTCGACACTCGGGCTGGCCACGACAGCGCCACGGTTCGGCCGCAGCAGCACGACGCCTTCATGGGCCAGGCGCGACAGCGCGCGGCGAATGATGGTGCGACTGACCCCGAAAATTTCCCCCAGCGCTTCTTCGCTCAACTTGGTACCGGGCGCCAGACGCTGTTCGAGGATGGCCTCGAAAATATGCGCGTAGACGATATCGTCCTGGGTACCGCTGCGGCCGGCTTTGCCTGCTCGCGGTTGTTTCTTGAGAGGTTGCAACTGTTCGTTCATGGGCACTCGAGTCGGAAGAACTGCGGCGAATTGACCGTGACTGTAATACGGCACAGTGGGTCGCTGGCAAGTATCGCGTAAAAAACACTGCGATTGTACACAATGGATGGTGGCAACACGACTGTACGGCTGTTTGTCACTTCCGCTGTATTGCAACGACTCCTTACGTTTGAGTTTAGGCTTGAACGCAGAATCCGCCGCCTAAATGCAATCCCCTGTGGGAGCGTGGCTTGCCCGCGAAGGCGTCGTGTCAGTCAACATTGATATCGACTGACACGACGCCTTCGCGCGCAAGCCACGCTCCCACAAGGTTCAGCGTTGATTCGACATCTTTATCAGAACAAGGAACACCGCTGTCATGAACGACGCCACGCACACGCAGATCCGCCCTTTTGCCGATACGTCGCCTTCTGCGATCGTCGCCGGCTTCATTGCGATGATGACCGGTTACACCAGTTCGCTGGTCCTGATGTTCCAGGCTGGGCAAGCGGCGGGGCTGACCAGCGGGCAGATTTCCTCGTGGATCTGGGCCATCTCGATTGGCATGGCGGTGTGTTCGATCGGCCTGTCCCTGCGTTATCGCACACCGATCACCATCGCCTGGTCGACACCCGGCGCGGCGTTGCTGATCACCAGTCTGGGCGGCGTGGCCTACGGCGAAGCCATCGGCGCCTACATTACCTGCGCGGTGCTGGTGACGATCTGCGGCCTGACCGGCAGCTTCGAGCGGCTGATGAAAAAGATTCCAGCGGCATTGGCCGCGGCCCTGCTGGCGGGGATTCTGTTCAAAATCGGCAGCGAAATCTTCGTCGCCGCGCAGCATCGCACCGCACTGGTGCTGGGCATGTTCTTCACTTACCTGGTGGTCAAACGCCTGTCGCCGCGTTACGCCGTTCTCGCCGCGCTATTGATCGGGACGGCACTTTCCGGGCTCATGGGCCTGCTGGATTTCAGCGGTTTTCATCTGGAAGTGGCGACGCCGGTCTGGACCACGCCACACTTCTCCTTCGCCGCGACCATCAGCATCGGTATTCCGCTGTTTGTCGTAGCAATGACCTCGCAGAACATGCCCGGCATCGCCGTATTGCGCGCCGACGGTTATACCGTACCGGCTTCACCGCTGATCACCACCACAGGCATCGCTTCATTGCTGCTGGCACCGTTCGGTTCCCACGGGATCAACCTGGCAGCCATCAGCGCGGCAATTTGCACCGGGCCGCATGCCCATGAGGATCGCAACAAACGCTATACGGCGGCCGTGTGGTGCGGGATTTTCTACGGGATTGCCGGGGTGTTCGGCGCGACACTGGCGGCACTGTTTGCCGCGCTACCGAAAGAACTGGTGCTGTCGATAGCGGCACTGGCGTTGTTTGGCTCGATCATCAATGGCTTGAGCATCGCCATGAGCGAAGTGAAGGAACGTGAAGCGGCGCTGATTACCTTTATGGTCACGGCGTCGGGGCTGACGCTGTTTTCCATCGGTTCGGCGTTCTGGGGGATTGTGGCGGGGGTTCTGACGATGGTGATTCTGAATTGGCGTAAAAGCTGAAAGCTCGCAGCCTCGTTTCACTCGACAGCTGCTACATGGATTGCATTGCCCTGTAGCAGCTGTCGAGTGAAACGAGGCTGCGTGCCGTTGATCGTCACAAAAAAACGGCGCCCCTTGGGTCGCCGTTTTTTTACAACATCAAGCTACCGGATTGATCGGCTTTTCCGGGTACCAGACGTCGATCAGCGGGCTGACAGTCGCTTCGGTCAGTTCGCTGCGGCCTTTGAGCCAGGCTTCAACAGCAGCACGCTGCTCTTCGGATACCGAGCCACGCTTCTGCAGGCAAACCAGACCGAAGTCGTCGCCACCAACATAGCCCAGACCGTTGGCTTCCATGGCTTCTTTGAGGAACGCGTCGAGGAAAGCATCAATGGCTTCATCAGCCAAATCTTCTTTGAAATCCAGGTTCAGTTCGAAACCCAGCTCTTGAAATTCATCGACGCACAGTTTTTTGCGCAGACGCTGGGAACGGTTAGTCGCCATTGGAACAATCCTCATAAGTAATAACGGGCGGCACTTTAGCAGTTTAAGGCGCCGATTGCCCGTTTCTCTGGGCTGCAAGCCCTACCGTCGGTAAAAAATAGCGGATTGGAAGGCCAGCACACGGCACAAGCCGCTACACCTTGGGGCATAATGCCGACACTTTCATGACCGCTGAGGGAATTTATCTTCATGCCCTCGTCTTTTTCCCCCTCGGCTGTAGGGTTTTATTTCAGATGATCAAATCTTTGCGTCCACTGTTACTGGCCGGTTTTCTGCTCCCACTGGCCTTCTCTGTTTCCGCCGCCCAGATCAATACCGCGCTGTCGCCCAACGTTGAAAAAGCCCTCAAGGCCAGCAAAATGCAGGACAACGCCCTGTCGCTGGTGATGATCCCGCTCAACGGCCCTGGCACCCCGACGATTTTCAACGCTGACGTCTCCGTCAATCCGGCCTCGACCATGAAACTGGTCACCACGTACGCGGCGCTGGAAATGCTTGGCCCGAACCACCAGTGGAAAACCGAGTTCTACACCGACGGTACGCTCAGCGGCGGCATCCTCAACGGCAACCTCTACCTCAAGGGTGGCGGCGATCCGAAGCTGAACATGGAAAAACTCTGGTTGCTGATGCGTGACCTGCGCGCCAACGGGGTGACGCAAATCACCGGCGATCTGGTGCTGGACCGCAATTTCTTCGCACAACCGCAATTGCCGCAGTTCAACGACGACGGCAATGACGATAACAAGCCGTTCCTGGTCAAACCTGACGCGCTGATGGTCAATCTCAAGGCCCTGCGCTTTGTGGCGCGCAACGACAACGGCCGGGTGCTGGTGTCGGTGGAACCGCCGATTGCCAGCATTCGCATCGAAAACCAGGTCAAAGCCGTCAATTCCAAGCAATGCACCGGTGGCGTGCGTTACAACCCGGTGACCCAGCCCGATGGCAGCGTGACCGTGACGGTTGGCGGCCAGTTGGGCGAGGGTTGCAGCTCCCAGACTTACCTGTCGCTGCTCGACCACGCGACTTACACCGCAGGCGCCGTACGAGCGATCTGGAAGGAACTGGGCGGCAGCATTCAGGGCGTGGACCGTATGGCGCCAACACCCAAAGGCGCCAAGGTCCTGGCTCGGGCTTTCTCGCCGGACCTGGCGGAAATCATCCGCGACATCAACAAATACAGTAACAACACCATGGCCCAGCAGCTGTTCCTGAGCCTGGGTGCGCAGTACCGCACCGAGGCCGACGGTGACGATGCCAAGGCTGCACAGCGTGTCGTGCGTCAGTGGCTGGCGAAGAAAGGCATCACCGCGCCACATCTGGTGATGGAAAACGGTTCCGGCCTGTCCCGTGCCGAACGAGTGAGTGCGCGTGAATTGGCCGGCATGCTGCAAGCAGCCTGGAAAAGCCCGTATTCGGCCGAGTTCATCAGCTCAATGCCGATTGCCGGCACCGACGGCACCATGCGCAAACGCCTGAAGACCACGGCGATGCGCGGTGAAGCGCACATCAAAACCGGCACCCTGAATACCGTGCGGGCGATTGCCGGTTTCAGCCGCGACATCAACGGCAATACCTGGGCGGTCGTGGCGATCCTCAACGACAAGGCACCGTTTGGCGCGTCGTCGGTACTGGATCAGGTGCTGCTGGACCTGTATCGCCAACCGAAACTGCCGCAAACGGCTTCGGTGCTCTAACCCCCACACCTGATCGTTCCCACGCTCTGCGTGGGAATGCAGCCCGTGACGCTCCGCGTCACTGGACGCAGAGCGTCCCTAGAGGCATTCCCACGCAGAGCGTGGGAACGATCATGCTGCCAGCTCTAGTTCATCTCTTCTTCTACCCGATCCCGTCCGGCCTGTTTCGCCGCATACACCCCCGAATCCGCCCGCAGCAGCAGGGCATCCGCGCCCTCCCCGACTCGCCAACTGGCAATCCCGAAACTGGCGGTCACTGTCCCGACGCCTTCAATCGGCGAACCGCGCAAGCCTTGCCACAGCTGCAAGGCCAGGACATGGGCATGCTCGCCGCTGATGTCCGGGCAGAGCACCATGAATTCCTCGCCACCCAGGCGACAGAATACGTCGGTGCGTCGCAGCCGATGGCTGATGCGTTCGCACACAATCTGCAACACCCGATCGCCGACCGCATGGCCATGCTGGTCATTGATGCGTTTGAAGTGGTCGATATCGAGCATGATCACCGACAACTCGCCGCCACCGCGTTCGACCCGGACCATTTCCGTGGTCAGGCGCTCCTGGAAATAGCGACGGTTGTGGATGCCGGTCAGAGAGTCGGTGATCGATAGCGCCCGCAGTTCTTCTTCCACCCGTTTCAAGTCGGAGATGTCCGAGATGTAGCCGTGCCAGAGCACGCCGCCACCGGGCAATTCCTCCGGTGTCGCCTCGCCACGAACCCAACGCAGGCCGCGCAGGGGTAATTGCACGCGGTATTCCTCGCGCCAGGGGCTGAGGGTATCCGCCGACGCCCGGATCGAAGCGCGGACCCGGGTGCTGTCCTGCGGATGAATCCGCGTGAAAATCGCTTCGGCGTTGAGCAACAGTACGTCGGGCTCGAGTTCGTAGATCTCGCGAATACCGTCGCTGGCGTAGATCACGCTGAAACGCCCATCGAACTCCATCTTGAATTGGTAGATCCCGCCAGGCACATGAGCGCTGAGTTTCTTCAACAACAGGTCCCGTGCCGCCAGTGCCTCGTGGACCCGCTTACGCTCGGTGATGTCGATACAGATCGCCAGGTGTCCGACCCACAAGCCTTGCTCGTCGAGGACCGGGGTCGCCAGCATGTTCACCGTCAAATGGCTGCCATCGCTACGCAGCAGCGTCCATTCTCGTGCTTCATGTCCGCCCTCCTCGCCGCCCTCTACCAACATCGCCTGGCAGGTCGGAATCGGTTTGCCATAGCGCGCGCTCAACTCCGCCGAACGGGCCACGAGCTCTCGGGGCAGGTGCAGGTTTTCCAGGGTCATGTGGCCGACCACCTCGGTGCTGGTGTAGCCAAGCATTTGTTCGGCTCCGGCATTAAAGGTACTGATAACCCCGCGCAGGTCAGTGGCGATGATCGCCACTTGGGTCGCGGCATTCAGCACACCCCGCAACTGGCCATGGGTGCCGCGTAGCTCCTGCTCGCGGTCGTGCAGTTCCTGGGTCCGTTGCTCGACCATTTTCAGCGCCCGTTGACGCTGACTGACCAGCACATAGAGCAAGGCACTGAGCAACAGACTGAGCAAACCACCCAGCACCACCAGGGAGGACACCGAAGAGTGATTGGCTTTCAGGAAGGCATCGCTGGGCTGAATGTCGACTTGATAGTCATGGTCGGCAAGCCGCAGCAGCCGGGTCGCAGCCAACTCACTGGGGGGCGACGTGTTGGGGGACTCATAAAGCACTTCGTGCTGATCGTCTGTGGATAAGTCGAGGATGCGCACCGAAAGATAGTCACGGCCAGCCTCCGGCAGCCCGTCCGCCAGCAACTGATGCATGCTGATCACGGCCATGACATAACCGTAAGGTTTCGACCCCGCCGGACTATTGCGCATCAACACCGGTGCGACCAGCAATACGCCGCGGGCATAGGCGGGCTCGATACTGACCAGATGCATTGGTTGCGATACCGCCATGCCGCCGTGCTGATCGGCCCGTTCAAGGGTGGCACGGCGCAAGGGTTGAGCCCACAAGTCGTAGCCCAGCGGCGAGCCGAGTTTACTTTGGGTCTGGCTATACAGCACCGCCACGTACTCATCCCGTTCGGCCGCCAGTTGCAGTTGGCCGTCGGCATTGAGTTCGCGCAGAGCGAAGTCGGGTAAACCCTCGGCCCGCACCTGGCGTTCAAATTCCGCCCGTTCGGCACCGGTTATCCGCTTGGCGAAGGAATAGGCCTGGGTCCGGTGCAGCAGCGGTTGGGTGTAGCCGTCGAACTCCGCGCGGGAGACCGAATCGGAATTGGCAAAGAACCGGCGCAGGCCATCGAGGCGCTGTTCCTGATCTTCGAAGCGTTCTTCGATACGGCTGTAACGTTCACTGGCCAACAGTTGGAAACGTTGCCGCAATTGATGGTGGAACAGATTCAGCGTCGACCACGCCAGCAATCCGGTGAGAATCCCGCCGACAACCAATACCAGCAGTGCGACCAGCCAGGCCGACGCATCTTCACTGATAAAACCCAGGATTTTCGGGCGCACGGCGTGTAACGACATAGACGCAACTCAAAACGCCAGGTGCGGGAAAGCCCATTGGCCATGGATTGAGTTATAGCTATTAGCCATCAATTTGACCAGCCCAGAAAGAAGCCAAGAGCCTTTAAAAATCAAGGCTCTGTGGATCCAATTCCTTCAAGTGTCAACGAGCCGTGATTTTCCAGGCACGGTGGATTTTGCCATTACGGGCGAAATCCGGATCGATGGTCTGGGCGGTGATTTCCTCGACCGCATAACGCTCGGTGAGGTTTTCCTCGAGCTGGAACTTGCGGAAGTTGTTGGAGAAATACAACACCCCGCCCGGGGCCAGGCGCGCCATGGCCAGGTCGATCAATTGCACCTGGTCACGCTGCACATCAAAGATCCCTTCCATGCGCTTGGAGTTGGAGAACGTCGGCGGATCGATGAAGATCAGGTCGTATTCGTCACGGCAAGCGTCGAGCCAGGCCATCACGTCGCCCTGCTCCAGACGGTTCTTCTCGGAGAAACCGTTCAGCGACAGGTTGCGACGCGCCCAGTCCAGATAGGTTTTCGACAGGTCGACGCTGGTGGTGCTGCGCGCGCCGCCCTTGGCTGCATGAACACTGGCGGTTGCGGTGTAGCTGTACAGGTTGAGGAAGCGCTTGCCGGCGGCCTCTTTCTGAATCCGCATGCGCATTGGCCGGTGATCGAGGAACAGCCCGGTGTCGAGGTAATCGGTGAGGTTGACCAGCAGCTTCACGCCGCCTTCATTGACCTCGACGAACTTGCCCTGTGCCGCTTGGCGTTCGTACTGCTTGGTGCCGCTCTGACGCTCGCGACGCTTGACCACCACGCGGCTCTTGTCGATGTTCAGGGCCTGCGGAATGGCGGCCAGGGCATCGAACATGCGCGCCGAGGCTTTTTCCGGATCGATGGATTTCGGCGCGGCGTATTCCTGGACGTGGACCCAATCCTGATACAGGTCGATGGCCATCGAGTATTCCGGCATGTCGGCATCGTAGACGCGGTAGCAGTCGATGCCTTCACGCTTGACCCATTTGCCCAGGGCCTTGAGGTTCTTTTGCAGTCGGTTGGCAAACATCTGCCCGCCTTCGCTCAAGCGCGGCTGCTCGATCACCACCGGGGCCGGTTTGATCGGGTTGCCGTTCTTGTTGTACTTCTCGTACTTGCCCGGTGCTACGTCGTTGTCTGCAGCTTCGACTTCGGCTTGAACTTGTTCGCGCTCGACCTGACGCTGCTCCGGAGTGCGGCGTTCGCCAGTGACGAACTGGTCCGGGGTGACTTTGATCAGCAGCAATTTGCACGGCAAGGCGCCGTTCCAGAACGAATACTGTTTGTGGCTGCGGATGCCCATGCGCTTGCCCAGGTCCGGGGCGCCGGTGAATACCGCGGCTTCCCAGTTCAAGCAGGCCTGTCGTAGACGTTCGCCGAGGTTCTGGTAGAGATAGAGCAAGCTCGCTTCATCACCCAGACGTTCGCCGTACGGCGGGTTGCAGATCACCAGGCCTTTCTGGTTCTGGTCCGGACGTGGCTCGAACGTCCCGACTTCGCCCTGGTAGATCTTGATCCACTCGCTCAGGCCGGCACGTTCAACGTTGTTGCGGCCCGGTTGAATCAGGCGCGGATCGGCTTCGTAACCGCGAATCCACAGCGGTGGCTTGGCCAGACCGGCCGCGCAACGCTCAGTGGCTTCTTCGTGAAGCTTTTTCCACAGCGCCGGGACGTGACCGAGCCAGGCGGTGAAGCCCCACTGCTCGCGACGCAGGTTCGGCGCCATGTCGGCGGCGATCATCGCGGCTTCGACGAGGAACGTACCGACACCGCACATCGGGTCAGCCAGCGCGCCGCCCTCGGCCGCAATACGTGGCCAGCCGGAACGGATAAGAATTGCTGCCGCGAGGTTTTCCTTCAGCGGCGCTGCGCCCTGCTGCAAGCGATAGCCACGCTGGTGCAGGCTGTGGCCGGAGAGGTCGAGGGACAGGATCGCTTCGCCGCGGTCCAGGCGCAGGTGAATGCGCAGGTCCGGGTTGAGCTTGTCGATGGACGGACGGTCGCCCTGTGGCGTGCGCAGTTTGTCGACGATGGCGTCCTTGACCTTCAAGGCGCCGAAGTGAGTGTTGTCGATGCCCGAGCCGTGACCGCTGAACTCAACGGCCAGGGTGCCGTCATTGAGCATGTGGTCTTGCCACTCGATATCCAGCACGCCGTGGTACAGGTCTTCGGCGTCCTTCATCGGGAACCGCTTGAGCACCAGCAGCACCCGGTTCGCCAGACGCGACCACAGGCACAGGCGATAAGCGGTTTCCATGGTGGCCATGCCGCGCACGGCAGAGGTGTGCTCACGCGCTTCTTCAAGGCCAAGCCCGACGGCTTCCTCGATGAGCAGGCCTTCAAGGCCTTTAGGGCAAGTGAGGAAGATTTCGAATTGATCGGACATTGGAATTTCAGAGCCTTTCGCTAAGTGAACCGGCAACGCATTGCCGGCCCGGTTTTCAATCAGGCGCTTTTCTAAAAGAGCGCCCGCGTGGCACGAAGGTGTGCCGTCCCATCCCTGCAAGCTCGGGTTAAAAGAGCTTAGATGCAAAGACAGATAAAAAAGTTGATGCAATAAAATGTCATAAGTCGACCCTTCGTCGAATAATGCCTCATTTCAACGCGAGCCATTCTCAGCAAAGGATTAACCCCATCATCCAGCGAGGGGCTGATCATACCGGGGTTTTGCCAATAAACACGGGACAACATGGTGTTACTTATCGCCATACCATCTTTATCGTTACGTCCTTATGACAAAACGATCATTCCCTCGATGTGACGCATTGGTTAGAACTCACCACAGGTTGACGCCGCTATGACGTCAACACCTTGGCTCGCGACGCCGGCAGCGAGCCCCAACGGCAGGAGGTTTTTCTGCCAGACCTCGATTGAGGTCAACGCGATAAATACAGTCAACAAGTGAGGGCAACACCCTATGAGAAGACTTAAGCGTGATCCGTTGGAAAGAGCATTTTTGCGCGGATATCAATACGGCGTTGGTGGCAAATCCCGCGAGCTTTGCCCATTTACTCTACCGTCGGTACGCCAAGCCTGGATTAACGGCTGGCGAGAAGGACGCGGCGACAACTGGGACGGTATGACCGGCACTGCGGGAATCCATAGACTCAACGAACTTCACGCCGTCGGCTAATACAGGGCACACACTCCGACACGACAATCTGATTACGTAACGACTTACCACGCACGCCCCATCCGGGCGGCGGGCTTCGGCCCAGGGGCTCCTTCGAGGAGCCCTTTTTTATGCCTGCTCCCCACACATCCCCCTGTAGCAGCTGCCGAGCA